>CAIUXU010000150.1 GCA_903903205.1 uncultured Syntrophobacterales bacterium | reverse complement strand
GAACATTCAGAGCACTGGATCGAGCGGTATGACTACAAGGAGGCAGGGCCGCAGTTGTTGCTGCAGGCGTTTCTCCAGCGCATCGTCAACGGCGGCGGGCGGATTGAGCGGGAATACGGTCTGGGGCGAATGCGGACAGACCTGCTGATTGTCTGGCCGGTGCAGCCGACGCCCGGGCAGACGATGCCCGCTGCCGCAACGCAGAAAGTTGTCATTGAACTAAAGATCCTTCACAAATCCCTGGAGAAAACGATCGCCGACGGCATGGTACAGACGGCGGCCTACATGGACCGCACCGGGACGGCGGATGGCCACCTGGTGATCTTTGACCGCAACCCGGACAAACCCTGGGAGGAGAAGATCTTCCGCCGGGAGGAAAACCGGGCCGGAAAGAGGATTATCATCTGGGGGATGTGATTTCTCGAAATCGGGAGGGATATTCGCGATCTTCCCTTGGAAGTCAAAGCCGAAATGGCGTTGAAAGAGGCAGTTGCAGAGGCCATAGCCGAGCACAAACGACAGGGGAATCCTATTGCTGTCTGGCGGAATGGCAAGGCTGTTTGGCTACCACCGGAAGAAATTGCTGTACCGGAAGGGTAGCAGAGCGGGTCGTGGGATTCGTGGAAATCTGGGAGTTACCTGAAAATGTTCGATATGTGACCGATTCTTCCTTCTCCTCAGAGGATGTAGCCGCCGTTCTTCTGTTTTTTCATGATTTTCCTGCTACGCAGCTCTCCCCGGATGATTTTGCCGGTGGTTGTCATCGGCAGTTCGGTTACGAATTCGATCTCCCGCGGATACTCATGGGCGGCGAGGCGCGTCTTGACAAACTCTTTGATTTCCGAGGCCAGCTCTTCCGTGGCGGCCGTTCCCGGTTTCAGGACGAGGAAAGCCTTGACGATCTCCGTCCGGACCGGATCGGGGTATCCGATAACGGCGGACATCGCTACCGCGGGATGCTTGATCAGGCAGTCCTCGATCTCAGCGGGGCCGATTCTGTAACCGGAGGATGTGATGATATCGTCCTTTCGGGCGACATACCACAGGTAACCGTCTTCATCCTTCTTTCCGAGGTCTCCCGTGAGTGACCAGTCGCCGATAAACTTTTCGCGCGTCGCCTGCTCATTCTGCCAGTAGTTGAGGAACATGACCGGGTCGGGGCGGAGGATCGCAATCTCGCCGACCGTTCCCGGAGGGACGACCTGTCCCGCCTGATCGACCACCTCCACGCGGTGGCCGGGAATCGGCTTTCCCATCGATCCCTTGCGGATAGGCATGATTTCGCAACAGTTTCCGACGACGAGGTTGACTTCGGTCTGCCCGTAGAATTCGTTGATTTGCAAATCCATGACCTGACGGCCCCAGTCGAGGAGTTCTTCGCCCAGCGTTTCCCCGCCGCTGCCAATCGTCCGCATGTTGTAATCATAGCGGCTTTTGGGATCCTTCACCTGCCGCATCATCTTGAGCGCGGTCGGCGGCATAAAGGCATTACGGATTCCATATTTGGCAATGAAATGGAAAGCCTGTTCCGGATCGAATTTTTTCGCGCGGTACGCGACAACCGGCACACCGTGGTGCCAGCTTGGCAGAAGAACATCGATCAACCCTCCGATCCAGGCCCAGTCGGCCGGTGTCCAGTACACATCCTCTTTTTTGGGGAAAAAATTGTGGAAAAACTCGACGCCGGGCACATGTCCGAGAACCACGCGGTGGGCGTGGAGAGCCCCCTTTGGCGGGCCGGTGGTGCCCGATGTGTAAATAATGAGGGCCGGGTCGTCCGCTTTCGTCGGGACCGGTTCGAAACGGGTTGACCCTTTTTCCAGCGCCTCCTGAAAATCAATGACGCCAGCCTCCGGTTTCCCCCGAGTCACGAACAGAAGCTGCAAGTCGGTCAGGCGATCCCGGATCTGGAGAACCTTCTCGACATTGGCCCCATCGGTGATGACGGCCTTCGCTCCGCTGTTTGCAAGGCGGTATTCGAGGGCGTCGGGGCCGAACAGCGTAAAAAGGGGAAGGGCGATGGCGCCGAGCTTGTAGATGGCGATGTGGGCTATGGCCGTCTCCGGGCACTGCGGAAGAAGAATCGCAACCCGGTCGCCCCGGGTGATGCCGTGCGCCCGCAAGGCATTGGCCAGACGATTGGAGAGGTTCCTGATATCCCAGAAGGTGTATTTTTCGGTCCGGCCACTCTCGTCTTCGTAAATCAGGGCAAGACGGTACCGCTCATCCGCCCACTTGTCGCAGACATCGACGCCGATGTTGTAGTATTCGGGGATCGGCCAGCGAAAACTTCGGTAAACCTCGTCGTAACTGCCTTTTTTCTCCAGCATGGGTTCCTCATGAGGGGCTATATCATCAGATATTTTTGTTTGATCTCTTCATTTCTGCTCAGCTCGGCAATTGTGCCTTCGTATTCTATCCTGCCTTTGTTGATCACATAAGCGCGCTCGGCAATCGCCAGAGAAAAACGGATATTCTGTTCGGAAAAAAGGATCGTGACGCCCATCTTCTTCAGCAGGATGAGCTTTTCAGCAAAATCCTTCACGATCAGCGGGGCCAATCCCTCAACGGGCTCATCGAGGAGGATCAATTCGGGATTTCCCATGAGTGTTCTGGCGATGGTCAGCATCTGCTGCTCGCCGCCGCTCAGGTGCCCGCCGAGGTGCTTCTCCAGCTTTTTCAGGTGGGGGAAGATTTCGTAGGCCCTGTCCACCGTCCATGGCTCGCCTGTATAATGCTCGGATTTTTTCTTTCCGATCTCCAGGTTCTCCCGTACCGTAAGATCGGGGAAGATAAGTCGGTTGTCGGGAACATAGCCAATGCCCCGCTGGGCGATATAATAGGAGGGTCTGCCGCGCAGATCCTCGCCATGAAACATCACTTTGCCTGTCTTTGGGGCAGTGAGTCCCATGATACTCCGCAGCGTGGTGGTCTTGCCGGACCCGTTTCTTCCCAGAAGGCAAACCAGCTCGCCCTGCTTCATGTGCAGCGCCACATCGAACAGGATGTGACTTGTTCCGTAATAGGTGTTGATTCCTGACGCTTCCAGTATCATACTTCCTCACCGAGATAGCATTGTTGCGCTTCTTCGTTTTTTCTCACCTCTTCGGGCGTGCCTTCGGCGATCACCATGCCCTGGTACAAAACAGAGAGTTTATGGGCATAGCCGAAGATCACCGATATGTCATGTTCCGTGAAAAGAATGCTGAGCCCGATCTCCCTGTTCAGCCGTTTCACCAGCTCCATCGTTTCCTGCGTCTCTTCAGACGACATGCCGGCCGTTGGTTCGTCCAGCAGAAGAAGCTCCGGCTTTCCCGCCAGCGCCAGCGCCAGTTCGAGTTTTTTCTTGTCGCCCTGCGAGAGGATGCCTGCCAGATGTTTCCGGTTGGGCATAAGTCCTGTCAGATCGATGAGTTCCAGTGTATTTTTCTCGGCAAGCCTGTGCGCAGGGGTGAAGATATCGAGCGTCCGTTTTTCCTGCGCCAGGATGGCCTGTCTCACGTTCTCGAATGTGGTCAGGCGCGCATAGATGTTGCTCACCTGGAAGGCGCGGCTGATTCCCGCGCGGGCGATGCGGTGCCTCGGCCAGTTGGTGATCTCCCTGCCCAGGAAATGGACCGTTCCTCCGTCCACATGGTGGTAACCTGTGATCAGGTTGAAGAAGGTGCTTTTCCCGGCGCCGTTTGGCCCGATGATCGCCGCAATCTCCCCCTTCCGCAGGCTGTAGCTCACATCGGTGAGCACACTGTATTTGCCGAAAGACTTTTTCAGCCTGTCGATCTTCAGGATGTTTTCGCAGATATTGTCCATCGCCCTTGCCATCTATTCTTCCGCCCCTTTTTCACTGTCGTCCTTCCGCCTCAGGAAGGGAAATTTGTCCTCAAGCAGTCCCAAAAGCCCTCCCGGCAGGAGGAGCACGACAAGAATAATGATAATACCACTCACCATGGGCCAATATTCCGTAAAGCTGGTGACAAAGGCCATGAGCATCGTATAGATGGCGGAGCCGATCAACGGGCCGAGAAAATTGAAAGGCCCGCCCATGACCGTCATGAACACCGGCATTCCGGAGTGTTGCCAGTTGCAAAGATCCGGGGCGACACTGCGGTTGAACGGTCCCCAGAGGGCGCCGGCAAGTCCGGCGAACATCGCGGCAATGATAAAGTTGAGATGCATGTAACGCTGCACGTTAATACCTATGAATTCGGTGCGCTCGGCATTGTCGCGGATGGCCCGCATGGTGTAGCCGAAAGGCGACTCGCTGATGATCCAGAGCGCGATCATCCCGATTGCAACGACGATCAGCGTGAAAAAGTAATAAGGATTGGCCGCCTTGCCGAGAAACGCCGGGGGGACGATGCCCTGCAGACCGTTGTCGCCGCCGGTGAAGGAGTACCACTGGAAGATGATGTAATAGACAAGCTGACCGAATGCCATCGTGAGAATGGCGAAGTATATGCCCCGGAGTTTTACGCAGAAATAGCCGAGCACCGCAGCGCAGAGACCCGCCGAAAGCATGGAGAGGGGGAGGCAGAGAAGGAGCGGGACATTGGCCTTCACCATCAGCAGCCCCGTCGTGTAGGCGCCGACGCCGTAGTAGGCGGCATGGCCGAAGGTCAGTTGCCCCATGTAGCCGAAAACCATGTTAAAGCTGGCGGCAAAAAGCCCCATGATGAGGATCTCGGTGAGCACATGAACCCAGAACTCGGGCACGATGTAGGGCAGCGCGATTGCGAGCAGAAACAGGGCCACAGGAAAAAGGTATTTGTTTTTCATCGGTCAGGTCCTCATCGGTGTGCCGAACAGTCCCCAGGGTCGCACAATCAGGATCGCGGCTGTGATCACAAAAATCAGGACCATCGCCCCTTCGGGCCAGAAGAGGATGGTGAACGACATGACCTCCCCCACAATGAGCGAGCCGACGAGGGTTCCCAGCAGGCTGCCGAATCCGCCGATAACGACTACGCAAAACGCCTGGATGATGATGGCGGTATCCATGCCCAGCGTGATCGATCCGATTGGCGCCTGGATACCCCCCGCAAAGCCGGCCAGAAATATGCCCAGCGTGAATACCCAGGTGTAGATTCGCGGAATGGGGATGCCCAGCGCGGCGACCATCTCCCGGCTGTGGACGGCGGCTTTGACGATATGGCCGTAACGCGTGTACTTCAGAAACCACCAAAGCCCGCTTGCCACCGCGGCGCCCGCAAGAATGACGAAAATGAAGTAGGAATCAAGCGGCGCCCCGAAGATGAAAACGGGCTTTTGAATGATCTCGGGCCGGACAATCAACTTGTTCGTTACGCCCCATGTTAGCTTTATCGTGTCACTCAGGATCAACGCGATGGAGTAGGTAATGAGAAGCTGCTCGTACAGTTCGCGCTTGTAGATCCGCTTGATCAGCACGACCTCCATAACCCACCCCACGGCGGCCGCCGCAAGACCTGCAAGCGGTATGCTGAGCCAGAACCCGAATGAATAATCCTGCATGAGGTTCCAGAAGGTGTAGGAAAAATAGGCGCCCATGAGCCAGAGGGCCGCATGGGCGAAATTCAGGATATTCATGACGCCAAAAATAAGGGACAGACCTGCGGCAACGAGAAAAAGGATCGTGCCGTAGGTCAGTCCACTTAGAAACTGTGTAAATAATGAGGTAATATCCACAACCGTTTCCCCTGGGGTTATTTGGCTGCCTTTCGGGCTTCCAGTATCTCGCTTTCGGGACGTTCGCTTTCACTTCCCTTGACTTCGACAATCTCCTTGTAAATCGGGAACGGGTACCTGGGGTCGTCGGCGATGGTGCCCATGTAGGAGGAGCAACTGAGCTGGTTGTCGATTGTCCGGAAGGCCAACTTGCCCCTCGTCAGGTTGACCGTCATACCCTTCATTGCATCCTTTACCTTTTCCGTATCGATGGTTTTTGCTTTTTCAACGCCCTGCTTCAGGGCATATACGGCGTCATAGCTGAGCACTGCCCAATCGCTGGGGAACTTGTTGTATTTCGCGCGGTAGTTTTTGACGAAATCGGTCATCATCGGGTTGTCCATGTGCGCAAAAAACGGCGCCCTGGTGAGTGCAATCATATTACGGGGCAGCGTCTTTGCCTGCAACTGAAGCTCTGTCACTGTAATCAAAGAGCCGGGATAGGGGATTTTGTCGAAGAAACCGTATGTCTTGGCCTGCTCCATCCATGCGACGTTGTCATTGGATGCCACGCTGCCGAAGACGAAATCGGGTTTCATGGCCATGATACCGGTGATGTAGGAGGTGAACTGCGTCTCGCCCAGTCGCGGCCAGAACTCCTTCTTCAGTGTCAGATTCGGCGCCAGTTCCTTCAGGAATTTAACCGCCTCAGCCTGCGTTGATCTCCCCCACTCATAGTCCGAGGCGATGGTGATATATTCCTTCCAGCCCTTCTGGTTGGCTATCTTCGCGATACCGACGGAAGCAGCCTTGGCCTGCATGTAGCTGTTGGGAACCACCTGAAACGTGTAGGGGCTGGGGTTGATCTTCGTGATGTTTTCCGAATTGCTGATGGAAGCGATGTGCAGCACCTTATACTCCTGTGCAATCGGCTTCACAGCCATGGCGACGGCGCTGGAATAGTCGTTGATGACGGCCCTGATTTTGTCCCTGAGGATGAGGTCCTTCACTTCGCGAACGCCCACATCCGGCTTGGTTTGCGAGTCTCGAATGAAAAGCTCCACCTTGTGCTGGCCGAGAAACCCGCCCTTTGCGTTGATCTCTTCCACCGCCAGCTTGATTCCCTCGACACCGTCGGCGCTATACAATGCGCCCGCGCCGGTTAGCCCAAGCGCCACGCCAAGGTTGTAGGGCTCACCGGCCTTTACGCCGCTTGCGCCCAAAAAGATGATACATGCAATAACCGTTACGAAGAACGCCGCTGTTTTTCTGAAATCCATTTTATTCCCTCCCTTTGTTTGTGTCTCTCTTGCCGGGTGTCTCAGGCGCCGCGCCGTAACGCACCGCCCAGTGCCCTCAATCAATCTCCACGCCCCTTTTTCCGCACCGCAATTCCCCATCAGTATGTCAGAGCCATCCCACCGTCAAAAAGCAGGTCGCCGCCGTTAAGGTACGTTGCAAACCGTGAGAATCCAAGAACAAACAGATTGGCGGCTTCCACGGGCGACATCATCTCCTTGACGCGCGATTTCCCCATCATGACATCTCGGACAACATCCTCCGGGGTAATCTGCCGCAGCTCGGCCTGCGCCTTGATCTGGTTTAGGGCAAGAGCCGTTTTTACATAGCCGGTGCTTACGGTAAAGGAGCGAATCTTTCCTCCGCCCTCTGCGGCAATGGACTGTGTAAGCCCCCGAAGCCCAAATTTCGTTATGTTATAAGCCGGCTTGTTGAATGTGCAGATATGCCCGTGCACCGAACTCATGTTGCCGATGACACCTTTGCCATCGGCATTTTTCTTGAAATGGGGAATAACCAGTTTTGAAAGGTAGAATGGCGCCCGCAGCATAATGCTCATCATCTGGTCGTATTTGGCCATCGGAAAATTTTCGATAGAGTCAATATGCTGGATGCCCGCGATATTGGCGAGATAGCGGATATTGCCGAGCTTGGCCGCTTCCTGCACGGCGTAGTCCATGTCGCTGTCTCTGGTAAGGTCGGCCTTGATAAATATCATCTGGCCGCCCATTTTCCGCGCCATTGCCTGTGTCTTTTTCCCGGCCGCAGCGTCCAAGTCGAGACCCACAGTCATCAGGTTGTTTACTGAGGCGGCAATGGCCGTCGCCCTTCCCAGCCCGCTTCCGGCGCCAGTGACGATGCAGACATTGTGGATATTGAAATCAACGTCCGCCGTCTTCAGAATATCGTCTTGCCGGATCTCGGGTTCCTTGATATATGCCACCATGATCCACCTCTTGTTTTGATATGATGGATGAACAACGCAAAACCCGTACCATACTTTACCCTATGGGCCGTTTAACAAAAAATATTAATGATTACAGTAAGGGTTATCGAGACGAATCATATTATTTTTTCACTTGTCTGCGGCAGGAGAGGTGGTGTATCATTCCGATCGTAGTCCATTTGCTACATTGTGTAGGAATATTGGAACAAACCAATGTCGTCATTGTGCGACAGATCAAGGAACCCCGTGATGAAAGAGAAGGCCGCAAAAGGTGATCATGGCTCTCCCCTGGGCCGGCTCAAGCTTCTGGAGGTCGTCCTGGACAATATCCACAATGGCGTAATCATCACGGATGCGGATGGCTATGTCATCTATTTCAACAAACCTTACGGTCAGTTTTTGGGCATCGATGCGGACGCCCAGATCGGAAAACATGCGACAGAAGTCATTGAAAATACCCGGATGCACATCGTGGCGAAGACCGGAGAAGCGGAAATCAACAAGCCGCTGAATATCAAGGGAGAAAACATGGTGGTGCAGCGCATCCCCATCAAGCAGGATGGCAAAGTGGTTGCCGTCTTCGGTCAGGTCATGTTCAAGCATGTGAACGATGTCGGCAAGCTTGCCAAAGAACTTTCCTTTCTCCAGTCCAAACTCAAAATGTACGAAGAGGAGTTGCTGACCCTGCGCGCAGAACGGTACACCTTTGATAGCATTCTTGGAACAAACCCCGCAATGATCAGCCTGAAAAAAGAGGCGCTGCGGGCGGCGGCAACCAGCTTTCCGGTCTTGATCACAGGCGAGTCCGGAACAGGCAAGGAGATGTTTGCCCAGGCCATTCACAACGGAAGCCCCAGAAGGCTGCATCCTTTCATCCGAATCAACTGCGCATCGATCCCCAGGGATCTGCTCGAATCGGAGCTTTTCGGGTACGAAAAAGGGGCCTTTACCGGCGCCAGCCCTTCCGGCAAATACGGAAAGCTGGAGCTCGCCAACAAAGGCACCGTATTCCTCGACGAGATCGGCGACATGCCCTATGAAATGCAACCCAAGATCCTGCGCGTGCTGGAAGAAAAGGAGATGGAGCGCATCGGCGGAGCCACCCCGGTGAAGTCGGACTTCCGACTTATCGCCGCAAGCAATCAGCCCCTGGAGGAGATGGTCAACGACGGCCGGTTTCGGAAAGATCTTTTTTACCGTCTCAACGTCATTCGTTTCCATATCCCGCCGCTCAGGGATCGGCGGGACGACATCATAGCGATAGCGAAGACCCTGCTTACGGGGATGGCCGTGAACACCTCTTTCCCGGAAATAAAGATTCACCCGGCAGCGGAAACGGTCTTGCTGGACTACGACTGGCCCGGCAATATCAGGGAGCTTGTCAATGTGCTGAGCCGCGTTACCTGCCTGCTGGAGCGGGACACCATCCATCCTTATGATATCCCGTTCTTCCTGAGGTCAGGTAAGAAGGCTTCTGACGGCGCCGTGCGCACCTCCCTCGACAGCGTCATGGACACGGCGGAAAAAGACGCCATCATTAGCGCCCTTGCCTCCACCGGCAACAACAAAACCGCAGCCGCCGCCCTGCTCTGCATACACCGAACGCACCTCTACAAAAAGATGAAGAAGTACAGGATGTAATAGTAAGTTGATGCAATCTTTCAGATTGCACCGCAACGGTAATTTTGAACGGAGCAAAGTGAATGAAAAAAACAGCGGAACCGGAGACAGAGACAGAGAGATTCACCCTGAAGATTCCCGAGATCACCCTGAACGCAAAGGAGCAGGAGGCGCTTCAGGCTGCGGTGAAAGTCTTGAGCGAACAAAATGAGCAGCTCGGTCTTCTCGACCCTCTGGACGCCGAGCCGGCAACCATCTTCTTTGCCGGGGAGGAAAACCGATGACTCCGTTTGAACCTGCCGAGTGGACGATCTCAACCGTGGCAAAGGCGATCGCCAAAAAAGAAATCTCACCGGTCGAAGTCGTCCGGGCCTGCCTGGAACGGATAGAAGCTTACGACAAACAGATTAACGCTTTCATCACCGTCTTGCCCGAGCAGGCACTGAGAAGCGCTCGCCGGGCGGAGAAAGAGATTCTTCGCGGGCGCTACATTGGCCCTTTGCATGGTATTCCCTTCGCCGCCAAGGATCTCTTCTTCGTGAAGGGAATCCGCAACACCTGCGGCTCCAAAATCCTCACTGATTTTATCCCAAAATATGACGCTGCCGTAATCGAGAGGCTTTTCTCCGCCGGAGCCATCCTTCTGGGCAAGCTGAACATGCATGAATTCGCCAACGGGCCGACTTCCGTCAACCCTCACTACGGCCCGGTGTGCAACCCCTGGGATACCCGGAGAATGAGCGGCGGCTCCAGCGGCGGGTCAGCCGCCGCCCTGGCCGCCTCTTTTGCGCTGCTTACCCTCGGCACAGATACCGGGGGTTCCATCCGAATACCTGCCGCCCTGTGCGGCTGCACCGGCCTCAAGCCGACCTATGGCCGCATCAGCCGGTACGGCGCATATCCCCTCGCTTGGACTCTGGACCATCCGGGGCCGATGGCGAAAACCGCCGCGGATATCGCCTTGGCCATGAATGTCCTGGCCGGTCACGATCATCGAGATCCCGGAACTTCACCGGCGCCCGTTCCCGATTACGTTCGGGCGCTCAGGGGTGGCCTTGAACGGATCCGCATAGGCGTGCCCACCGGCTATTACTTCGACGGTCTTGATGAGGAGGTCCGGGCAAGCGTCAAGAAGGCAATCGATGATCTTGAACAGTTGGGGGCGAAGGTGCAGAGCATCTCTATCCCCCATCTGAAAGAGGCCGCCATAGCGACTTCTGTTATCATTTTTGCCGAGATGGCGTCCTCTTTGGAGAAGTGGCGCGTCACCCGCTCCGCCGACCTGGGAGACGATGTCCGCGCCCGGTTGGGTCATGGAGCGGCGATCCCGGCCACCCTGTATCTCAAGGCGCAGCGATTCCGCAGGATCATTCAAGAGGATTTTGCCGCCGCTTTCCGGAAGGTCGATGTCATCGTAACCCCCCAACTTCCGATCACCGCCCCCCTTATCGGCCAGGAAACCGTCTCCTTCGGGAAAACGGCGGAGCCGGTTCCCGCGGCGTTAACGCGCCTTACCCGAATCTATAATCTGGTCGGCATCCCCTGTCTCTCTGTTTGCTGCGGCTTCTCATCTTCGGGAATGCCCATTGGACTCCAGATTGCGTCAAAACCTTTTTCCGAGGAGACGGCGCTGAAGGTAGCCCATGTGTATGAACTCCATACCCACTGGAAAAAGAGACACCCCTCTCTCGAATCGAAAGAGGGGCGGCCATGAGGATGTGCGCGGGATGCGGGGCCGTTAGCGACCCATAATCTTCTTCAGGAAGTGCTTGCGATTGCGTGTGTACTGCCGCACCTCGGTCGCCCATCGTCCCTGTTCGACTGCTTTCGCCCACGCCTCGCTCACCAGAACTTCGGCGTTCTCCAGTTCGAAGACCGCGCTGTACTTGGGTTCGCCTTCGACAGCGGCAACGTGCCGCTTGCCGCCAATCATTACGGCCAACGGTTCGGTCGTGGCGCGCGTCGCCGACAGCACACCCGGCACTTGCAGGAGCATGGGGACATGCTCGGTATCATAGATCTCGTTGAATATCGCTTCCTTGTCGGGGTCGACATCCATGTTGGCGATAAACAGGTATTTGGCTTTTGGATGCATCGATTCACACTCCTTTATAATTTTTTAGTGTCAGCCCAAGGGTTCCAGAACCACCTGCAGCGAGGCGACGTGTTTTGAAGCCTTGAGCGCCCAGACGATTGCCGAGGCCACATCGGCCGGCCGCAGCATCAAGGCGGGGTCGGTCAGGCTGGGGTCCAGCGGTCGGCCCACATGTTGGTCGCGGAAACCGGTATCGGCAGTCCCCGGCGAGACGACCGTCACCTGGATGCCGTACCCCTTTACCTCTTTGGAGAGCGACTCCGAGAAGGCCATCACCGCGGCTTTGGATGCACAGTAAGCGGAAAAATTGGGGACGCCCCGCCTCCCGAGAACGGAGGCGATGTTCACGATGTTCCCCGTCCCGGCATCCCTCATGGGTCCGATAGCCGCCCGGCTCAGATAGAAGGCGCCGCTCACATTCACCTCCATCATCTGCTGCCACTGAGCATCGGTGGTGTTTTCCACGGAAACCCAGTGCCCCAGGCCTGCGCAGTTCACGAGAATCTGGAGGCCGCCCATCTCTTTCACCACCCACCGGACCAGGGCGGAACATTGCCCCGGATCGCGCACATCCAGAGTCTGCCACATCGCCACCCCACCCGCTCCGCAAATCTCCTCCACCAGAGATGCCAGCGCATCCGCTTCCTGCGGCAGCGCGGCCGCGACCACCCTGACCCCTTCTGCCGCGAGTTGCAGGGAGAGCTCTCTGCCAAAACCTCTGCTGGCCCCGGTAACGATGGCTGCCCGACCTGTCAATGAATCCACAGCGTTCCCCCCTTTCCAACCGAATTAATTTGAGTCGAATATCCCTTTTTATGGCGCAAGTATAGGAAACCGGTTCCTCGGTGTCAAGACAATAAACCGTCCAAAAAACGTATTGACATAAAGGAGCGTTCCTCGTATCTTCGCCCGCTAGAAAACGCATGTTTATGGGCTCAGTTGCGGCCACAGATCGGCATTGAGCAGAAGGAGGAGGAAGTATGGAAAACAAAAGAAATGAGATCCAAAAAATTTTGGTGAACGGCGTCGAGCTCGCCTACCGCTTCGACGGCGCCGCCGACGGACACGTGGTGCTGATGAGCAACAGCCTCATGTGTGATCATACGATGTGGGACATCAACATTCCCGCTTTTACCGACCGCTACCGGGTGCTGCGCTACGACACCCGCGGCCACGGCAGCTCGGGCACAACACCGGGCCCCTACTCGATCGCGATGCTTGCGGACGACGCGGTCGGGTTGCTGGATGCACTCGGCATCCGGCAGGTGCATTTCATCGGCTTGTCGATGGGCGGCATGATCGGCCAGCAGATCGGCGCTCGTTATCCGGAGCGTGTGTACTCGCTCTCGCTGTGCGACACGGCGAGCGAGATGCCGCCACGCTCGATGTGGGAGGAACGCTTTTCGATAGCATCCAAACAGGGGACCAAAGGTCTGCTCGAGACGACCATACAGCGATGGTTCACCGCTCCCTTCATCGCGCGCAACCCGGAACCCATTGACAATGTGCGTCGCATGATTTCCAGCACCGGCGTTGAGGGTTACACCGCCTGCGCAAGTGCGGTGCGCGACATGGCGCAGACCACAATGCTGCTCAAGGTGAAGGCGCCAACGATGGTCCTCGTCGGACGCCAGGACCCCGGCTGCACCGTCGAGCAGGCCACCGTGGTTCACCGGATGATTGACGCCTCGCAGATGATCATCCTGGAGGATGCGGCCCATCTTTCCAATATCGAACAATCGCAGTTATTTAACAAAACATTGCGTTCATTCATCGATCGCGTTGACGGAACAGTTGGAGGTAACAAGCTATGACGAAAATGAATGGCGGCCAGATCATCGTAGACTATCTGATTCAGGAGAAGGTTCCCTACCTGTTTGGCCTCTGCGGACACGGAAACATCAGCCTCATCGACGCGTTCTATGAACGGGCTGATGAGATCAAGGCGCTGTCGGTTCATCACGAGTCGGTCTCCGGCTTCATGGCAGATGTCTATTACCGGGTATCGGGCCGGCCGGTGGCCACCTTCACCTCCTGCGGGCCGGGCTCGGCGAACATGCCCATCTGCCTGGCAAACGCCTTTTTGGATTCGGTGCCGTTTCTGGCGGTGACGGGAAACATTCCAACGAGCCAGTTCAACCGGGGCGCCTTCCAGGAAGCCTACCGTTTTAATCAGGCGGATTATCCGTCCACGGTGCGGGCCTACTGCAAGAGAGTGTTTCAGCCTACCCGGGCAGACATGGTCGCGCTGGCGGTTAGACAGGCGTGGAAAACCATGGTTACCGGCAGGCCCGGTCCGGTGGTGCTTGACGTCCCCTTCGACATCTTCAAGGAAGAGACCGAGCTGGAGATGCCACAGGCGGCGGAATGGAATGCAAACATCACTTGCCGCTGCGGGGCCGATCCCGAGGGTCTTCGCCAGGCGGTAGACATGCTGCTCGCGGCCGAGCGGCCGGTGATTCTGGTCGGCCAGGGGGTAAAGTACGGAAAAGCAACCAAGGCGCTGCTTGCCCTCGCCGAGCGGCTCAAGATCCCTGTCGCCTGCTCCTCCAGCGGACAGGGGGCCATCGACTCGACCCATCCCCTCGCGCTCGGCCTTGTCGCACGCAACGGCGCCTACCAGGCGAACCACGCCACACGGCAGGCGGACGTGCTTCTGGCGTTGGGGGTGCGCTTCGACGACCGGACGTCGAGCAGCTGGATCCCGGGCTACTCTTTCAACATCCCACCCACAAAACTCATCCATGTGGACATCGACCCGGACGAGATCGCCCGGAACTACCCGGTGGCCCTGGGGCTGATGGCGGATGTGCAAACCTTCCTCGGTCAGGTCCTGGCGGAACTCGACCTGCGGAAACTCAGGAACGAGGTTCCGCCAAGCCGGGAGGGCTGGCTACAGTCGATCGACGGCTACCGCAAGCAGTGGGAGGAGTACATCGCCCCCGGCTTCAAGGCGGACACGACGCCCATCCATCCCCAGCGTGCGGCGCATGAGATCGACAAAGTGCTCCCCGAGGACGCGATCCTGGTGAGCGACATCGGCATCCACCACAACTGGCTGATCCAGTACTGCCATCCCAAACGGCCCGATTCTCTCATCGGTTCGATGGGATATGGTCCGATGGGCTTCGGGGTTGCCGGGGTGCTGGGGGCAAAGCTTGCGGCGCCGGACCGGCCCTGCATCTCTGTCTGCGGGGACGGGGCCTTCTTCATGCATGCAAGCGTTTTGGGAACCGCCGCGGAATACAACATCCCCGTCGTCTGGGTGGTGTGGAACAACTACTCCTACGCCTCGATCAGGGGTCTGCAGCGTGGCTACCTCGAAGGTCGGGAGCTGGTCACCGAGTTTCGTCATCCCGAAACCGGAGAGCGCTACAACCCGGATTTCGCGGCGATGGCCCGTTCGGCAGGGGTCGATGGGGTACGCGTGGAGACGGCAAAGGAACTGGGCGAGGCGGTTGAGCAGGCTATCAAGCTGAACAAACCCTATCTCATCGACGCAAATATCGGGGCCGATATGAACCCCGGGGGTGCGGGCGTATGGGAGCTTCCGGGTCTCGGCCACAAGCAGCCGGCGATCGGCGGCCGGTGTGAGATGTAATCAGACAAAGATATATTGCGGCGTACACATGGAAGGGGCAAAACGCAGTTTTGTCCCTTCTTAAATGAGGAGGATAGGATGGCCAGGACAATTACAGACGAAGAGAAAAAACTTGCCCAGGATATGCTGGCGCGGGCTAAGGCGGCAATGAAGGCAATCGAGCACTACGATCAGGCGCAGGTGGACCGGCTGTGCCAGGCGGTCGCCTGGCAGCTCTACAACGAGAAGAACGCTATCCGGCTGGTCAACATGTCGGTCGAAGAGAGCGGGTTGGGGGACCCCACCCCGGCCAAACGCTTTAAAATCGTGGGGGTGCTCCGGGATGCGCTCCGGCAGAAAAGCATGGGAGTCATCGAAGAAATTCCCGAGAAGGGGATCACCAAATATGGCAAGCCCGCGGGTGTCGTCTGTGCGTTGAGCCCGACGACCAACCCCCTCGTTACACCGATGTGCTGCGGCATTTATGCCCTGAAATGCAAGGATGCCGTCATTTTTGGCCCGCATCCGCTGAGCAAGAAGACCTCAAACGAGGTTGTCCGCCTGATGCGGATGGGGCTTAAACAAGCGGGAGCACCGGAGGACCTGCTGCAGTCCGTCGTGGAGCCAAGCATTCCGATGGCGCAGGAATTGATGTCCATCTGCGACCTGACGGTCGCCACCGGCGGTGGGCCGATGGTGAAGTCCGCCTACAGTTCGGGCAAGCCGGCCTACGGTGTGGGACCGGGGAATTCGACCATGGTCATCGATGAAACCGCAGATATCGCTGAGGCGGCCCTGAATACCCGTCTCAGCAAGACCAACGACAACGGCGCCGGTTGTTCAGCGGACGGGAATCTCGTTGTCCACGAGTCCATATACGACAAACTCCTGGAGCAGCTCCAAAAGGAGGGCGGTTATCTCTGCTCGGCGGCAGAGAAGGAGCTGGTTCGCAAAGTATGGTGGGATGAGGAGGGACACCGCATTACCAAGACGGTTGCACGGCCGGCGTCAAAAGTCGCGGAACTGGCCGGTTTCAAATTGCCTGCCGGTAAGACGTTCCTCATCGTCAAGGAGGACAAAATCGGGAAGGAGCATCTCTTCTCCAGCGAAAAACTCGGCACGATGCTGGCAATTTTCAAGTACAGCGGCGAGTTTGAAGTGGCTCTCGATATGGTGCGGAGAATCTACGAAGTGGCCGGCAAGGGTCATTCCTGCGGCATC
This sequence comes from uncultured Syntrophobacterales bacterium, assembly GCA_903903205.1. Classification (GTDB taxonomy): domain Bacteria; phylum Desulfobacterota; class Syntrophia; order Syntrophales; family UBA5619; genus UBA5619. The sequence goes on along the minus strand of CAIUXU010000150.1, from coordinate 8,831 downwards.
TACTCTTTCGACGACGACCACATCCATCGCCTGGCGCTTGTGGCCCCCGTCAGCCGGATGATGGTCCGGCAGGCGCAGTCGAGAGCCAATGCGGGATCTTTCACGAACGGCATGCCGATGACCGCGAGCCTGGGCTGCGGCTACTGGGGCGGCAATGTGACCAATGAGAACATCCACCTGAAGCATTACATGAATGTCACGTGGGTGAGCCGCCCGATCCCGGAGGACAAACCGCCGGAGAAGGAGCTGTTCGGTGAATTCTACAACAGCGAGATTTCTGAATAGAATTCCTCAATAAAAAAGACCTGCCCCCCGTTACGGAGAGGGCAGGTCTTTTTTTGTTTACAGCGTTACAGGTATCGCGTTGCCTCGGAGCATCATAAAGAACGGGCCACTTCCTTACGGGGAAGCTCCGCCCGGGCGGCGCTTCCCTTATTTTTCGACTCTCAGAATCTCCATCAATTTTCGCACCGATCCGAGCTCCTCCAAACGAGAAACAATACCCAAAACCTCTTCGATTCGGGAATCCGAAAGCCGTTTCTTCGCGTAGGTTCGGAATTTTCCCTCTACTTCGGCCCGCGAAAGCGGATCCTCGGGCGAGCCTTTGGGGTCGTTGCACCGTCCGGTAACGGTCGAACCGGTAACGGTTTCCGCCTCCGCCAACGCCTGAACGCCGACCAAGGTGGGATCGGACCTCACTTCCACCTGTTCGGCAGCAAACCGAACCAGTTTCGGGTCATTGTAGCGCGCCGGCTCAAATTGGGCCAATGAGAGTTCCCGATCATACAGGATGACTGCGGCGGCGTAGTGGGCGGAGAGGAGCGCCTCAAACTTCCCCTTGTAGTTGGAGAAGCCGCCATGCATGTCGAAGGCCGTCTTGCCCAGGGAGATGCGCAGCTTTTTGGTCCGATCGGGACTCAAACTGTGTTTTTCCAGCAAGTTGAACATTGCCGTGATCATTCCCTGGATGGTGGATGCGGAAGGCCACAATCGCAGGCCGATCTGTTCCAGTTCCCAGCGGTTCCCCAACCCCTCGATAGCCGCCTCCGGACGCCCCCCGTTCGAGTAGCTGTTGTACAGACCACCGTCGGGAGCGGTCAGAAACTGGCGGGTAGCCACAAATTGCTGTTGAGCCAGCAGTGCCGCCATGAGTCCGGAGAGGGCGCCTCGACACTGGTGAAACTTGACCGTCGGGGTTCCCCACGCGGCAAAGGTACCTGCAGCCTGGCTGCCTGCCAGGCCAAAGGCTGCCGCCATGGTATCAGGATCGAAGCCGAGCAGGCGGCCCGCGGCCGCAGCGGAGCCAAACGGACCGAAGACTCCCGGACCATGGAAACCCCGTTCACGGAATGCCGGGTAATCAATCCCAACCCCGATTCGTGTCATGACCTCACATCCGACTGCGAGGGCGACCAGCAGGTCACGTCCCGACAGTGAATCCCGTTCGGCAATGGCCAGGGCGGGTGGAACCACTTCGGGTGTGATGTGCGTGAGGGTGGGACGGTGGATGTCGCACATGGTGACGGCCGTGATCAGAAACCCGTTCAGCAGGGTTGCCCCGGCCAGCGAAAGGCGGTCCCCGCCAATGATGCTGCTCTCTTTGGATTGCGCCAGCCCCGACGCCAGCGCCTCTATCTGGTGGGTCTCCTCCCCCTGGTGTCCTGCAAGGGCACACGCCAGGGCATCGAGCAACAGATTCTTGCAATATTCTGTCGTGCGTTCCGGGATTTCATCGTACGTTGTCGTGGCCGCAAACCGGGCCAGCACCTCTGTCACATTACCCTGTACCGTTTTCGTTGTCATAAAGAACTCCTTTAGTGAAGAATACTGCGTTATCAAGCCTGCTTCATCGGATACCAGACCTCGATGATCCGCGATCCGGGGCCGGTCGTCAGCGTGTGCTTTACTCCGGCAGGGACAACCGTTCCCTCTCCGGGAACGACCTTGCGCTGCTCATCGCCAACCGTCATTTCGAACTCCCCCTTGTCCACATAAATGATGCTGTCCCAAGGGTGATCATGCAAGGGAGAAACCGTCGGGCGGTCGAACGAGATGAACATAAATTGCACCTCCCCCAACCGTATGGACCGCCGTTCCGTTCCCGGCCGCAGGAAATCCGAGGGCAATCCCTCGACGGTAAAAAAAGGACTTTCCGGATACATTGTTCTCTCCTTCTATCTATCTTAACAGGTTAAGGGTTAACAAACCTTGTTCTTGTCTACGTCCTATGCATCGACCCCCGTCGACCGGACCACCTGCACCTTCTTCTGCGTCGAAAAATAGATCAGGGTGATCAGTGCGAGCACCAGCAGGCTTCCTGAAATCGGACGGGTGTAGAGGATGCTGATGTCTCCCTGGGACATCACCAGCGATCGGTAGAGCGATTTTTCGATCATCGGCGCCAGAATAAAGGTGAGCGCCACCGGAGCAAGCGGAAAGTCCATCTTCTTGAAGATGTATCCCAGGAATCCAAAGAAAATCGTCAGCCCGACATCGAAGATGCTGTTGTTGGCGCTGTAGGAGCCCACCATCATGAAGGCCATGATCAGAGTCATCAGGTAGGCGTGGGGGATCCTGAGGATCTGAACCCACACCGGGATCAATGGGAGGTTCAGGATCACGAGCATGATGTTTCCGATGTAGCAACTGGCGATGATCCCCCAGACCATGGCGGGGTTTTGCTCGAAGAGCAGCGGCCCGGGGGCGAGCCCGTTGATGATGAAGGCGCCCAGGATGACGGCCATGACCGGGTTGGTCGGAATACCCAGGGTCAAAAGCGGTATCATCGCCGCGCTGGCGTGGCCGTTGTTGGCGGTCTCGGGCCCCACAACCCCTTCGAGCGCACCGTGTCCGAACTTCTCGGGGTGTTTGGAGCTCCTTCTTTCGATAGCGTAGGAGAGAAACGACGAGACGGGCGGAATGAGCCCCGGGATGATGCCTAAAACCGTACCGATCAGCGTACCACGCACAATCGGTTTGACGGAATCCTGGACATCCTGGCGCGTGGGAATCAGTTCCCGCAGTTTCGTCTTGATCATCGGTCTGGCCTTCTCCTCCAGGGACAAGAGCATCTCGGAGATGCCGAAGAGACCCATGACAACCGACAGGAGCTCCATGCCTTCCAACAGATGCACGCTGCCAAACGTCAGGCGAGGTGTCCCGAGCATAGGATCCATCCCGATAAGCGCGAGGAGCCCGCCGAAGACGGTCATGATCAGGGCCTTGACCATCGACTTTCCCGCGAGCCCCGTCGCCATGGCAAGCCCGACGATCATCAGCGCGAAGTACTCCGGAGGACCCAGCTTCAGCGCCAGTTTGACCAGCGGTTTGGCAAGAAGCATCAGACAGAGCGTGGCAAAGGTCCCGCCGATGAAGGATCCGAGGGCGGCCCCGGTCAGCGCCACGCCGCCGCGCCCCTCTTTCGCCATCTGGTACCCGTCGATCATCGTGATGGCCGAAGAGGCTTCGCCCGGCACACCCATCAGAATGGTCGTAATCGTGCCGCCGTACTGGGAGCCGTAGTAGATCGCCGCCAGCATGATGATGGCGCCGGTGGGATCCAGCTTAAAGGTCAGCGGGATCAAAATCGCGGTGCCCGCGAGCGGGCCGATCCCCGGCAGAATCCCCACCATGGTTCCCCAGAGGCATCCGAGGAAACAGTAGAACAGATTGCCTGCGGTTAGCGCCACCGAAAAGCCATTCAAAATTTCTTGCATTTTCTTTCTCCTCTCCTAAAGACCCAGGGTCTTGAGAATTCCGATCCCCGTTTTCGGAAAAGCAACCTCCAGCCACCGGCCGAACACAACGACAAAAAAGGTGGTGACCACCACTGAGAATATGCCATAGTAGATCGTGTGGCGCAGGGTACGCTCTCCCAGAGCAACCACCATGACCATCAGAAAAATGAACATTGCAACGGGGAAACCGATGTAATCCACGATTGCGATGAACAATATCATGTCCATAAAGATCGCCAGAACCAGCAGGCCTTCATGGCGGGGAGGGATGAAATCCTTGGGTATTTTCTCGCCCGGTCTGATCGTGACCTGGATCAGCCAATAGATTGTCAAACCCGAGAGGATCACGCAGATCCAGAAGGGGAAATAGCCGGACCCCGGACCAATGACCGACCCTTCCGTCCAGTATGTGAGCGTCGTTCGCGCCGTATAGCCCATGAACAAGAAAAACGTGAGCAGGATACACCCGAAAAACTGGTTTATTCGTTTCATCGACATTGAGAGAACCTCCTTACTTTTTATCAGACGCCTCGTTCTGCAAAGACCTCCTTGGCCTCCTCCAGCGCATCTTCCACATACGGCCAGCCACGGTACCAGCCCGACTGCGCGAAGGTCTCGCAGATCTCCCGCCGGGTCAACCCGGCATCCAGCGCATAGCCGATCTGCCGCCGAAGCTGCTTCTGATGGCCGCGGCACATCAACGCCGTCAGGATGCTCACCATCCTCTCCCTGGCGGTCAGCGGCGAGCGCGACCAAACCTCGCCATAGTGATACCCATCCACCATTGCCGCCGCGCCGGGTGCAAGCTCATGGGTGACCGTCTTGGCCATCTCCTGGTCCGCCTTCTCCCCCCACTCCTTTCGGACCAGCTCTCGGCCCCGTTTCACCTTCTCCTCCACCGTCGGAAGCCATGGCGCATCCACCGGCACGTCCATCGCCTGCCACTCCTTCCGTTCGTTGATCACCTCCTGGAGTTTGAGAAAGGCAAATACCGTGTTCGGAACTCCGATCCAGAATCGAAGTTCAAGAAGCATCGCCTTGATCGTCTGCGGAGGAATCCCCAGGGTCAGCCCCACGCGGCACTGGTGGTGAAGCCCAAAGTCAAAACCGTTTACGGCCTGCGCGGTGATGGTAGCGATGCTGCGAAGCCTGTGGTCCAGATCAGGCTCATTCCAGATTCCGCCCCACATCAGTTCGGTAGCAATGTGGTCCGCGTCGGGATAAAGGCCGGCGATGGGCGCCCGGGCGCTCGGCGGGGGCAGATGCCGGTCGATAACCGCCCGAAGATCGTCTGCCTTTTTGTCTAACTCTTTTGTGGTCGTCATGTCACTGTTCCTCTGGTCTTCAATATGTACAGGCGCTATTCAGCGAAACGGGCCTCCCCTCTCAAGGAGGCCCGTTATGGCAGATTTCGTTTCTCTTCTTAAGGAATGGTGATTACTTTTTCACCGCCATACCTTTGACAACATCCCCCACAACGTTCTCAATACCGGTCCAGTATGCACGATACTCCTTCCCGGTCATGACTTTGACGCCCAAGCCGATCTTCTGGAACGACTCCACCATCTCCGCTTTTTTTGAGGCCCGTATCACTGCGGCTTCCACCACATCAAGGATCTCCTGGGGGGTGCCCGTCTTGAATCCCAAACCGTAAGCGGCAGCCATGTGAACATTGTACCCCATCGATTCCGCTGTCTTTACACCGGGCAGGGTTACCGCCGGCGTCTTGTCGAAGATGGCCAGGGTCTCAATCTCCCCGCTCTTGTTGCCGCCGATCAGTTCAAAGTCGTTATTGAACTCGGCATCCACATGCCCGCCCAGAAGTGCGGCACGCTGTTCACCCTGCTGGTCGAAGTACATTCGCGCGATCTCGACACCGGCCGCTTTGTTCAGCAAAACCATCGACAGGTCGTTCTGGACCATGGGGCCGGATGCGGTACCCTTGATCTTGCCGGGGTTGGCCTTTGCGGCCTCAACCAGATCCTTGAGGCTCTTGAATTTACCTCCTTTTTTCACGGCAACCGCACAGGGAGAGAAACCGTAGCCGACGGCCAGTTGTATGTCTTTTCCGAGGTGGTAGGTGGCCTTGCGAGCGGGATCCATGTAGGGGGAAATGGTTACCGGTGTGTTTGCACACAAAACGGTGTAACCATCGGTCCCGGACTTCGACAGAAACTCGGTGACGCCAATCTGTGAGCCGCCGCCCCCCTTGTTGATGACGACAACCTTCATGCCCAGTTCCTTTTCCAGGACCGAGGCGATCATCCGGCCCGCCATATCGGAGCCGCCGCCGGCGCCGGAAGCAACGTACATCGTCAATATCTTGCTCTTATCTGGCCAACTCGCCGCTGAAACCGTGCCCACCATCAGCAGCACCGCGACGCACACCGCCGTCGCCAAAAGAACACCGAAACGCTTCCTGCACTTTTCTACTTTCATGAGAATCCCTCCTGTCTGAAAATCAAATGAGGGGAAGGTCCCAAGACCTTCTCCCCCCCCAAATATCACCGTACACCCGACGGTTTCCGAAGCCTCGCGCAACACTGATGACCATTATGAATAGGGCTGCCCAAACGTACAAAATTTCTCGTTTCGCTATCACCAAATCTCCCTCGATGTCAAGCACACTCTTTGGAAAAGCGCCCATCATTCCTGGCCCAATTCCGCTCTAACAGGCTGTTCCCTTAAACCTTTTTCCAAGCAGTTTGTATATGGGAAAGATTACAAGCCCGAGGGAAAAGATCATCGCCCCCAAAGCTATCGGTCTGGTAAAAAAAATGGAAAAACTGCCCTGGGACATGAGCAAAGACCGCCTGAAATTCACCTCAAACATGGGACCGAGAACAAAAGCGAGAATCAGCGGCGCCCCTTCATAGCCGTATCGCCGGCACAGCCAACCCACGATCCCAAAGATGATCATCACGGTGATATCAAATACATTGTTGTTAATGGAGAATGCCCCCACAAGACAGAAAAGGAGCACCAGAGGGTAGAGTATCTTGCTTGGAATTCGAAGCACCTGCACCCAGAGAGGAATCAGCGGCAGGTTCAGGATGACCAGTACGACATTCCCGATATACATGCTGCCCACGAGCCCCCAAAATATCTCCGGATGATCCCTGATCAGGAGGGGGCCGGGCACGATCCCGTGGATCATAAAAGCCCCCAGGAGAACCGCCAGCACAACATTCGGCGGAATCCCCAAGGTGAGGAAAGGGATAAAAGAGGTGGACGCGGCGGCGTTGTTGGCGGATTCCGGCGACGCAACCCCTTCGATGGCCCCTTTGCCGAATCGTTCAGGATTTTTCGCCACCCGCTTTTCCAGCGCATAGGCAACGAAAGTGGCAAGAACAGGCCCTCCCCCCGGGAGAATGCCCAGGAAAAACCCGACCGCAGTTCCCCGCACCATGGCCCATTTGGCTTGCAGCCAGTCCAGTTTGGAAGGTAACAGTTTTGTGATGCGAATCTTTTCAATGCTCCCGGAGGAAAGGGTTCCAAAATTATTGAATACTTCGGCTACACCAAACAAACCCATGGCAACCGGGGCAACCCCGATCCCCTCGAAAAGATTCAAAATGCCAAAGGTCATTCTTTCCCGGGAGGTAATCGGATCAAGACCGACCCCGCTCAGGATCAGGCCGATCAAAGCCATGACGCAGGCTTTGGATTTGGAACCATAAGAGAGGTGGGTGATGAGGGAAAATCCCAGCAGAATGAGGGCAAAGTACTCCGGAGGTCCGAATTTCAAGGCAATGCGGGAAAGCGGGTTGGCCATTAGCTGCAGACCGATCAACCCAGCCGTTCCGGCAAAAAAAGAGCCAAATGCGGCAATACCCAGGGCTGGCCCAGCTCGACCCTGGCGGGCCATCTGATAACCGTCCAGGCAGGTGACAACCGATGCCGTCTCCCCCGGCACATTGACGAGGATTGAGGTTGTCGAACCGCCATACATGACGCCATAATAAATCCCTGCAAGCATGATTGTCGCCCCGGTCGGGGCCAGTTGAAAGGTCACGGGCAACAGAATGGAGATGGCGCCCACCGGACCGATTCCCGGAAGGACGCCGATCAATGTTCCCAGAAAACATCCGACAAAGACAAAGAGGAGATTTTCAGGTCTCAGGGCGACCGACAAACCATAGAGCAAACCGCTTAACGCATCCAAGTTCTCCACCCTTTACCATGATCAAAAACGCAGCACACCCCTCCGGGAGCCGCGGTTGCAACAGATGGCCGGCCATAAAAGAACGGCCGCGCGTCACACTCACTCCGGCGACGTAGCCGCTTCCCTGATAAGACCCGTTGCGATCAAATGCGCATTAATTTTTTTCCAGTTCACCTTCAAAAAATCTTCAAAATTCCTGCCCTCATGGGAGAGAGGAACCAGGCCAAGATTATCCAGAATGGTCAAATATTGTTCATTTTTTACAGCCTTCGCAAACGCCGCTGCGAGTTGCTTTACAATGTCGGGCGAAAGACCGGACGGACAGACGATGGCATACACCGCATCGCTTACAAAATCATAACCAAGTTCTTTCAAGGTCGGCACACCGGCAAATCTAGGCGATCTGCTGTCACCCGCGGTTGCCAGTAAACGGGCCTGACCAGCCTTCACCGAGGGGATAAATTCCGATGTCAGCGAGCCAAACTCCACATGTCCCCCCAAAAGGGCCGTGAGCGCTTCTGTTCCTCCTTTGAAGGGCACCTGACTCATGCGCGCTTTTTCCTTCACGGCAATTTCTTCATCGGCAGCGTGGGTCGTGCTTCCCACACCGGTAGTCGCGTATTTGATTTTACCGGGATGGGAGAGGGAATCGGCAACCAGATCTTTCAGGGTTTTCCAGGGCGCATCCGTGTTAACCACAATTCCCAATGGGGGCGCAGCGTATCCGATCAGGGGCCGGAAGTTTTTCAAAGACTTGAAAGGAACTTTTTGCATCTGCGGGACACGGATCAGGACCGAGCTTGGGGTTGCGCACAAGGTGTAACCGTCGCTGTTTTGAGCGAGCAGGGAAGCCAGCGCGACCGTGCCTGTGCCACCGGGTTTGTTTTCGATCACAACCCGCTGCCCCAACACATTTTCCAGAGCCCTGG
>CAIUXU010000149.1 GCA_903903205.1 uncultured Syntrophobacterales bacterium | reverse complement strand
GCGCGGGTTCCACACCTTCCTCTTCTGCCCGGATTGCGGCCACGTCTTCACCTGCCCCTCCTGCGATTTGTCGCTGACACACCATGTCGCCATTGGGGTTCTGAAATGTCATCACTGTGATTTCACTTCAAAACCACCGACGATTTGTCCCGCCTGCAAAGGGAACCACGTTCGCAGCCAGGGGGCGGGAACCGAACGGGTCGAGGATGAGGTCGCAAAGTTCTACCCGGAAGCGCGGATCGCCCGGATGGACAGTGACACAACTTCCCGGAAGGGCGAAATGGAAAAGATTCTCCAGGCTCTCGACCGGCGGGAAATCGATATCCTTGTCGGCACACAGATGATCACCAAGGGGCACGATTTCCCGGAGATCACGCTGGTAGGCGTTCTGGCAGCCGATGCCTCGATGAACATCCCGGATTTCCGGGCTGCCGAGCGGACTTTCCAGCTCCTGACTCAGGTCTCCGGCCGGGGCGGCCGGGGCGATCAACCGGGACGGGTCGTCATCCAGACTTTCAACCCCAACCATTATGCAATTCGCCGGGCGCAGCACCACGACTATGCAGGGTTTTATGAAGATGAGCTGCCGCTGCGCCGGGAACTCGGCTACCCCCCCTTCTCCCGCCTCATCGGCCTCCATTTCTCCAGCCTGAAAAAGGACGAGGGGAAAAAGGCCGTCGCAGAGATCGGGAAGAGGGCCCGGGAGATGGCCGCGACCCTGACCGGCGGAAAGGCCGATGTGATCGGACCCGCGGAATCACCGCTCGCCCGGCTCCGGGGGCGATACCGCTGGCAGATGCTTCTCCGGGGGAAAGAGAGCCGTCCCCTCCATCTTCTGGCGGAGAAGCTCATGGAGGGCGCGGAACGCAACGGCCTGGAGATCCGGGTGGATGTGGACCCGGTCCATTTCATGTAGGAGGTTACCACGATGTCGAAACCACGCATTCTCTTCATGGGAACGCCCACTTTTGCCGTTCCGGCGCTCCAGGATCTGGTACGGTGCGGCTATCCCGTCATCGGCGTCGTGACACAGCCCGACCGGCCACAGGGGCGCGGCAGGGCAATAACGTCACCGCCCGTTAAGATCCTGGCCGAAAAGCTGAACCTGCCGCTCGTCCAGCCGGAAAAGGTCAGGGAACAATTTTTTCTTGATACATTTCGGAGACTGGCGCCTGATCTTGTCATCGTCGCCGCCTTTGGCCAAATTCTTCCCGGAGAGGTGATTTACGCGCCGCCGGAGGGGTGCATCAACATCCACCCCTCGCTGCTCCCGAAATACCGGGGGGCGGCGCCGATCAACTGGTCCCTCATCCGCGGCGATCAAACAACCGGCGTCACAATCATGCGGATGGATGAGGGGGTCGATTCCGGCGATATTCTTCTTCAGGAAGAGACGCCGATCGGACCGGAGGAGAGCTTCGGGGAACTACACGACCGCCTGGCAATCCTGGGCGCCGGAATGCTTATCAAAACCCTCGAAATGTTAGCAGCCGGAGCGGTCCGGCCCAAACCGCAGGACCACAACCTGGCCACCCCTGCCCCCCGTCTGGACCGGGAGACCGGCCTGATCCGCTGGAAGAGCGATTGCCGGGAGATCGTCTCGCTCATCCGGGGGCTCTCGCCCGTCCCCTGCGCCTACACCGGCCTGGATGGTAAAAAGCTCAAGATTTTCAAGGCATCGGCGGAACCTGCCGCGATTGCGGAGGGGCCGGGAACCATCGCTGTCGAGACACCCGGCGTCATTCGCGTCACAGCGGGGAATGGTTATGTTCTCCTGAAAGAGGTACAACT
>CAIUXU010000148.1 GCA_903903205.1 uncultured Syntrophobacterales bacterium | reverse complement strand
TTGGCCAGGGCTGCATCCATGATCTGATGGGTTCCTTTTCCCGTAAGACATTTAGAATTTCGGGTCGGCATATCCTGTCTCCTCTTCGTATATTATGCGGCTTTCTTTTTCAAAGCTGCCAAGATCTTCTCCGGAGTAAGCGGCAGATCTTTGATGCGCACACCTATGGCGTCGAAAACGGCGTTGGCGATAGCCGGCGCCGCCGGCGCCGCAGCCGGTTCCCCGACCCCCTTCGCTCCGAAAGGTCCTTCCGGGTGGCCCGCTTCCACAATGATGGACACGATCTCCGGCAGGTCCATCATCGTGGCCACTTTGTAATCGGCAAGGGTATTGTTCATGACGCGGCCCTTCTCCAGTTTAAACTCTTCCAGGAGTGTATTGGAGAGGCCCATGACCACCGACCCTTCGATTTGCTGTTCGCAGAGCATGGGATTGATCGCTCGCCCTACATCGTGGGCGGCGGCGATCTTCAACACCTTGACCACGCCGGTCTCGATATCCACCTCCACTTCGGCCGCGTGGGTCGCGAACATCCAGAAGATGCTGCTGAGGCCCTGTAGCCCCGGGTCAGCCTTCAATAGCGAGGAATCGGAGGCGCTGTAAAAGCCCTCTTCCCAGATCATCCCGCCGCGGGCGAACTTCTGTGACAAAACCTCTTTCAGTCCGGCCCTTTCGCCGACACCTTCTTCAAAAATCTTTCCGCAGGAGAGGGAGAGGCGGGCCGGATCGGTCTTCAGGATCTCTCCTGCCATCTCCAGGATCTTACGACGTACCTTCTCACCCGCCTGGCGCACGGCATTGCCGTTATGGTAGGTGATACGGCTGGAGGTCGTACCGAAATCAAAAGGTGATTTCAGCGTATCGGAGTTCGGGATGACGATGGAAGACGGGTCAACACCGATCGTCTCGGCGGCGATCTGGGCCAGGACAGTCTTCTGCCCGGCCCCGATCTCAACAGCGCTTGTGAGAATGGTGACGGATCCGTCCTGGCTCATATTGATCACGCATTGCGATGTCGTGGGTGTCGCCGTCCCCTTCAGCATGGTCGCAATGCCTTTGCCGCGACGCGTGGACCCCGATTCCGGCGACTTCGGCGCCCGCCAGCCGATCTCCCGGCTTGCCCGTTCCAGTGTTTCCTTCAGTCCGACGGAGCACATGACCTGACCATTGATGTAACGATCATTTTCGACGTAACAGTTTTTAAGGCGCAGTTCCAGGGGATCGATGCCCAGCCTGTGGGCGATGATGTCCATCTGCGACTCGCAGGCCCAGGTTACCTGGGTCGTTCCGAAGCCGCGGTAGGCGCCGGCAATCTGTTTGTTGGTATAGGCCAGGCGGGTCAGCACTTCGACGTGCGGAATCCGGTAAGGGCCGAAGATTGTCAAGGCTCCTCGATAGGTAACATCCGGTCCTTTGGAGGCGTAAGCCCCTTTGTCCCAGAGGAGATCGGCGCTGCGGGCGATCAGTGTCCCGTCCTTTTTTACGCCCGTCTTGAGTCGGAGATAGGCGGCGTGGCGTGTCTGCGATGCCGACAGCTCTTCTTCCCGGGAGAAGACCACCCTGACCGGTCTTCCACCTGCAAAGCGGGCAAGGGCAACGGCCAGCGTCTCTGCGACGAGCGTTCCCTTGCCGCCGAAGCCGCCTCCGGCGTGGGTGGTGAGGACGCGAACCTGGTTGATGGAGATTCCCA
>CAIUXU010000147.1 GCA_903903205.1 uncultured Syntrophobacterales bacterium | reverse complement strand
TCGATGTCGTAAAGTCGTAGATTACGAGCCCTTCGGACGCACACGCCAAAACACCATTGTTGCCCGCGAAACACGAAGCAATTTCCGGTGTCCCCGGAACGACAAAGAAAATAACGTTGCAGGTCGCCGCCATTTCACCGGGCGGCGCGATTACGACCCCGGCCACTTCAAATGCCCTGCAAGCTGCGGGGGCGACGTCCCACACCGCAAGCGATACGCCAGCTTTGTGGAAATTGCGCGCTATGCCGCCGCCCATATTACCGAGTCCGACAACACCGACCTTCCATTCAGCCATGCTGCCCCTCCTCCCATCCTTCGACAAGCTCAGGCGCTTCGACAGGCTCAGGGCGATCGGGGTAAGCCGTCGGTGGTGAGCCTGTCGAACCATCGAACCCTGAGAAGTGAAAGCTACTTGGCGACCTCTTTCACCATCTCCGCGTAGAGTTTGGCGATCTTGACCGACTCTACCTCCATATACTTCGCCAACTCATCGCCGTTCAGGTAATGCACCTCGTCCCCCGGCGTTTCGACCATGTCGATGAAGGTCTTGTTTTCCACGACTTTCTTCAGGGCATCCCTGAGCTTGTCAACCACAGGCTTTGGCGTCTTCAGCGGCGCCATCAGGCCAACCCACCCGTAGTACTCGGCATCGATTCCCAACTCTTTCGTCGTGGGGACATTGGGGGCGGCTTTGAGCCTCGTTGCCCCGATGACAGCAAGGGCTTTCAGCTTGTTCCCCCGAACCAGGGGCAGGGTGTTGGCGGGATAATTGACGTTGAAATCGACGTGTTTCCCCACCACCGCCGTCAGTGCGGGACCGCCGCCGCCGGAAGGGACATGGCGAAACTTCAGGCCCGCCGCCCTGGCAAAAATCTCCGCGGGCAGGTGGCTCATCCCGTAGAGGCCGCCGGAGCTGAAGGCCATCTGGCCCGGCCTTGCCTTCGCATCGGCGATGAAGTCGGCCAGATTCTTGTAGGCGGTGTCGGCCGGAACGACAAGCAGCGTGGGGCTCATCGTGAAAGTGCCGATGGGGATAAAATCGTTCCGGGTGAACGGCGGTTTCCGGCCGTTGACAATCTCCCACTCCAGGGCATTGGGAATATTGACCGACCCAACCGTCAGCGTGTAGCCGTCCGGTGCGGCCTGCGCGCCCGCCGTCCCTCCCAGCATCCCGGTGGCGCCCGCTTTGTTCACGACGATGACCGGCTGCCCCAGAATCTTGTCGGCGACCGAGGCGAAGGCTCGGGCCTGGATGTCCAGAGCCCCCCCGGGCGGCATGGGGTTGATCAGGGTAATGGGTTTGGTGGGATAATCGGCCGCGAATGAACCGCCCGTAACGATCAGGGTCAGGACGATCAGAAAGCCTATGGACATGATCCGTTTGTGCATACTCTTTTCCTCCATTTGTGGGTTAATGACGCTATTCTTCTTCGAGGGCCCTCTCCCAGTCCCTCTTGGGTCGCAAGGTTCGATAAACGTTCCAGATCAATAGCAGTCCGGACAAGGTGATGAGGACCGCGGTGATGGGGCTGTGCACAAAAATCGCAAACGATCCGGCGCTCCGCATGAGCGACCACCGGAAAGCATTTTCCAGCGTGGGGCCAATGATGATCGCAAGGATGAAGGGGGCGACATCGAACTCCAGTTTTCGAAAGAGGTACCCCATAACCCCGCAGGTCAAGAGGATGACCAGCTCCACCGTGCTCGAATTCACCGCATAGGTTCCAATCAGGCAGATCAGCAGGATGAGGGGAAACAGGATCCGGAACGGAACCCTGAGCAGATTGATAAAAATGCCGACCAGCGGCAGGTTGAGGATGATGAGGATCACGTTGCCGATATACATGCTGGCAACCAGGCTCCAGAACACCTGGGGCTGCTCGGAAATGAACAGCGGCCCCGGCCGGACACCGTGGATCAAAAGGGCAATCATCATCACGGCCGTGGCAGGTCCCGTCGGAATGCCGAGGCCGAGAAAGGGGATCATGGCGCTCTGGGAGGCCGCGTTGTTGGCGGTCTCCGGCCCTGCCACCCCCTCGATGCGGCCGGTGCCGAACTCCTCAGGCCTCTTCGCCAGCCGTTTCTCAACCGTGTAACTGGCGAAACTCGACAGGACATGGGCGGAGCCGGGCAGAAGGCCGATGAAGAAGCCGATCCCCGTCCCTCGAATGATCGGCCCCCAGGAGGCGCGCAGCTCCTCCCGGCTGGGAAGGAGTTCCCGCAATTTCACCTTGTGGACGGCACGCACGAGACTCTCCTCGGTGGAGGTGAGGATCTCCCCGATTCCAAAAGCCCCCATCGCCACAGGGATGAAGCCGATGCCGTCGTAGAGGTCCTTGATCCCGTGGGTGAACCGCATGGCCCCGGTCAGGGGATCCATCCCGATCGTGCCCACCAGCAGTCCCAGGAAGATCATCGGGACAGTCTTGAAGAATGATCCTTTACCAAGTGATCCCAACAGGATAAATGCGATCAGGAGCACGGCGAACATCTCGGGGGGACCGAACTTGACCGCAAAGTTGGCCAGAAAGGGGGCCAGAAACATCAGGCCAATGATACCCAGGGTGCCTCCGATCCAGGAACCCCATGCAGCGATAAATAGCGCCGCACCTCCGCGCCCCTTGCGGGTCATCTGGTAGCCGTCGATACAGGTGACCACGGAGGCGGATTCTCCCGGGATGTTCATCAGGATCGAGGTCGTCGAGCCGCCGTACATGGCCCCATAGTAAATCCCGGAAAGCATGATGATTGCGCCGGTCGCATCCATGCCGAACGTGGCCGGGATCAGCAGCGCAATCCCGGCGAGCGGCCCGATGCCCGGCAGAACCCCGACCATCGTTCCCCAGAGGCAGCCAACAAAGCAAAGGTAGATATTCTTCAAGGAGAGGGCGATGCGAAACCCTTCCAGCAAATTATTCAGCATGTCCATTGAACACCTCTCCCTCCGACCCGAGTCGCTCCGGAACAACAGTTTATAACGGCCATAATCCTTTCGGCAATGGCGTTGTTAGCAATTTTTCGAAAAAAAGCCAGCTCCCCGCCCCGCAGGCGACGGCCATCGCCGCCGCAGACCACACCCGGTACCGGCTCACCCAGAAAAAGAGGGCAAACAGATAGAGAATCGAAGTCCCGAGGTATCCCAACGGTTCGAGGAGACCGATAAAGAGCGCCGTCAGCCCGACGATCCGAATGACGGTCTTGTATTGCTGCAAAAAACCTTTCCGGACGGCAATCACGCTCGTCTCTCCACTCTTTCCACCCCTGATAAACCACAATATCCCGGAGAGACACAGAAGAATGGATATGGCAAGAGGAAAGACGCCTGGCCCGGGCTCGTTCCAGCGCCCCATGGGAAGCCCCAAGGAAAAAAACAGGCCATAGAGACCCGCTGCAAGAAAAATGATACTTCCACCACGCTCTTTTGTCATACCGCCTCCTTCATTGGCATCCTCAACACCGCGTGAGTATATGAAGATGGCTTTTTTGTGTCAACACAATTTACACAATTCATTGTCCTTAATCCACCAACCGATATTGTGGCGGAACGGAGAATCCGGAGGCGGGAACGGAGCAAATCTGATTGACTTTAACTACCGAAAAATGATAGCGGTACCCCGCTTATCGGACACGGAATGCAAAAAAAATGGGTATGGCTGGGTGTCGCCGATACCCTGCAAACACCCCGCAAATGGGAGGGATCATGTTTATTGAGCAGCGGCAGGTCGGACAGATGGCGGTTTTCGCCTACCTTGTGGGCGATCAGGAGAGCGGCGAGGCGCTCGTGATCGATCCGGCGGAGGAGACGGATGCCCTCATCGAAGCGGCAGAGAAAAACAAGGTTAAGATCCGCTATATCGTCAACACCCACGGCCATGTGGACCACACCGGCGGCAACGTGGACATGAAAAAAAAGACCGGGGCCGAAATCATCATCCACGAGGATGACGCCGACATGCTCGTTTCCACCCCGGCGGCCATGCTTCGGATGTTCGGCGCGAAGCAGTCCCCCCCCGCCGACCGGACGGTCCGGGACGGTGATTTCATCGATGTCGGAAGTATCCGCCTCCAGGTCATTCACACACCGGGTCATTCACCGGGCAGCATGGTTCTATTTATCGACGGTTACGCCTTCACCGGCGACACACTCTTCGTGGAAGCGGTGGGGAGAAGCGATTTTCCGGGGGGGTCCGGAGAGGTCATGTTCGACTCCATTCAGCGGAAAATCTGCACCCTTCCGGACGAGACAGTGGTCCTGCCAGGCCACAATTACGGGAGCATGCCGACCTCCACGATCGGCCACGAAAAAAAATTCAACCCATTCCTGCGCTGAAAAAAACACAAGGAGAAAAGCCATGAGCAACCCAGGGATCATGAAAACGGATTTTCAAGGAATGACGCTTGCCAGCACGGGAAAGGTTCGTGATATCTACGCGTTCGATTCCCAACTGCTGATCGTCGCAACAGACCGGATCTCCGCCTTCGACTTCATCATGCCAAACCCCGTCCCCGGAAAGGGGGAGGTGTTGACACGCATGTCCACCTTCTGGTTCGAAAAGATGGCCGATATCATTCCGAACCACGTCATTTCGACAAACCCGGATGAATATCCGGCCGTCTGCGCCCCCTACCGGGATCTCCTGCGGGGCCGGAGCATGATCGTGAAGAAGGCAAAGCCCCTGCCGGTCGAGTGCATCGTTCGGGGCTATCTGAGCGGCTCCGGTTGGAAGGATTACAGCCAGGGAAGGCCTGTCTCCGGGATTGCGCTGCCGGCAGGGCTGACGGAATCGTCACGGCTTCCGGAGACCCTTTTCACCCCCTCCACCAAGGCCGCAGACGGGGAACACGACCTGCCGATTGGTCGCGGAGAGATGGAAAACCTGATCGGCGTTGAGCTGACCGAACAGGTCGTCCGGGCAAGTCTTGCGATCTACGAACGGGCGGTCACCATCGCCGACCGGGTGGGGATCATCATCGCCGACACGAAAATGGAATTCGGCATTCTGGATGGAAAGCTGATAATCATCGATGAACTCCTCACCCCCGACTCGTCACGGTTTTGGCCGAAGGATGATTACGAGGCAGGGCGTCCGCAGAAGAGCTTCGACAAACAGTTCTTGCGCGATTATCTGCTCTCGATCGGCTGGAATCAGAAACCCCCTGCACCGCAGCTTCCCGCCGAGATCGTCGAGAAAACAGGTGAAAAATACCGCGAGGCGTTGAACCGGCTGGTCCGGTAAACACACGGTTGACAGGACCAGAGGGGATGGTTATGTTACCGCGAATTGAGGTTGTAATAAGGGGAAATAAGAGGAATGGCGTCAAAACGTTGTTACTACGAGATCCTGGGCGTGGAAAGAGGCGCCACGGATGATGAGATCAAAAAGAGCTACCGCAAGCTTGCCATGCAATGTCACCCGGATCGGAATCCGGGGAATCGGGAGGCGGAAGAAAATTTCAAGGAGGCGGCAGAAGCCTACGAGGTTCTGAGCGATGCAGAAAAAAGGGATATCTACAACCGTTACGGCCATGAAGGCCTGAACGGCGCCGGCTACCGGGGATTCTCCGGTTTCGAAGATATCTTTTCAAGCTTTGGCGACATCTTCGGCGATGTCTTCGGATTCAATACGGGACGCTCCCGCTCACGATCGGCTGCCCGGGCGGGCGCTGATCTTCGCTACGACCTCCAGATCTCCTTTATGGATGCGGCCCTGGGGACAAGCACCGAAATCGCGTTGGCAAAATACACCCTCTGCGGCGCCTGCCGGGGATCGGCTTGCGCACCGGGAACCTCCCCTCAGATCTGCGACCGCTGCAACGGACGGGGTCAGGTGATGCAGTCCAGCGGTTTTTTCAGCATCAGCTCAACTTGCCCCAAGTGCCGTGGACAAGGAGGCGTCATTGCAAGTCCCTGCAAGGAATGCTCCGGCGCAGGAAAGGTTCGAATTGAGAAAACGGTTCAGCTCAAAATTCCGGCCGGCGTCGAGACGGGCTCACGCCTCCGGCTGCGGGGCGAAGGTGAGGAGGGCGAACAGGGCGGCCCGAACGGCGATCTCTACGTCTTCATCGAGGTGAAGCCCCACGAGACCTTCCAGCGAAACGGGGACGACCTCTATTGTCGGGTTCCCGTCACCTTCGTCCAGGCCGCCCTGGGAGGAAGCGTGGATGCACCAACCCTGACAGGGACGGAGAAACTGAAGATTCCCCGGGGAACTCCGACGGGAAAAGTCTTCCGTCTGAAGGGCAAGGGCATTGCCCATGTGCGTGGATACGGACGAGGCGACCAGATCATCGAGACCGTGGTCACCGTACCGTCAAATCTTACCAAGAAGCAGGAGGAGCTGCTCCGGGAGTTCGACCGGTTGAGCGGCGAGGCGGGACGTTAAGGGGACACGTCGCCGCAAGGTGTCCCCTTGAGGGGCAAATTTCAAATCCGTCCCCTCTGATCATCCTCAACGGAAAGGAAAAATCATGCAGACTGCAAAGGGCTGGATCGTATTCCTGGTCATGGGTGTTTTTTTAATCTCCGGTTGTACGGCGGCGCTGGTCGGAGGTGCAGCGGTGGGCGCCGGTTCCGGAACCTATTTCTTCATCAACGGCGATATGAAAACCGATTACTACCACTCCTTCGACGCGACCTGGAGCGCCTGCCAGAAAACCATTGCAGACATGCGCGGGGTGGATGTCCAGCCGGAAAAGGAGATCGGGAAGGGAAAGATCTCGGCCTTGATCGATGTTGAAAAGGTCCAGATCTCCGTTACCTACAAGGCCAAAAACGTGACCACGGTCTCCGTCCGCGTCGGCCTGATCGGGAACAAGCTCTCCTCCCAGCTCATCCACGATAAGATCGCGGACAACCTGGTCAAAAAGTAGGCGGGCGAGGAACCACACCCGCAGTGGCTTCGCACGGCCGGGAACGGAAGAGGGCTCGATGAAGAAAAAGATGATTGCGGGCCTTGCGCTCAGCGCGTTGCTGGTGTGGCTCTCGGTCCGCGGGATTGAGTTTCGGGGGGTGATGGATGGCTTCCGGACGATCCGCGGCGGGTATCTCCTCCCCGCCGTTGCGGCCATGCTTCTGATGCAGCTTCTGAGGTCGATCCGCTGGGGACTCATCCTGAGACCGATCGAAAAGGTCGATCAGCTCTCGCTCTTCTCGGTAACCAGCGTCGGTTTTTTAGCAATCATCGCCATCCCGGCGCGCCTGGGAGAGTTGGCCCGGCCCTATCTGATCGCGAAAAAGAGCGGCATCCCCATGAGCTCGGCACTCGGCACGATCTTTGTGGAACGGGTGCTCGACAGCCTCACGATCCTCATCATCGCCGTGCTCGCCCTTTTCTTCACCCCGCTGCCACCGTGGCTTGTCCGTTCCAGCGTCCTGTTTCTGCTTGTAACACTCGGCCTGTTTGCGGTTATGATCCTCATGATTGTCCGGCGCGAGGCAACCCTCCGAATCCTGACCCCTCTGATTGGAAGGCTTCCGGCGCGCTATGCCGGGGCCGTGAACCGGCTGATCGACCATTTCATTGAAGGATTCCGGATCGTGGTCAATCCGGCGCTCCTGCTCTCTGCTACCCTCCTGTCGATTGTCATCTGGCTCGTCGATGTGCTCGCAATCTATATGTTCTTTCTGGCATTCGGCCTCCACCTGCCGGTGGCGGCGGCCTTCGTTCTGATGATCATTCTGAT
>CAIUXU010000146.1 GCA_903903205.1 uncultured Syntrophobacterales bacterium | reverse complement strand
TTGGCGATAGACCATAAAAATCGATTGAAAATGAATATTTGCATGCAGAAGCCGGTTGTGACTGGAAATCGACAAAAATGTCGAAAACAGCCCATCACCTTTCACCCTTCATAAACCACTATTCGGGAGTGTTGGACAAGAATTCGTTGACTTTTCGAGGGAATTGCCTATGCTTGCTACCGAGTACCTGGTGCTGAGAGCTTTTCTACTTCATAATTCATCCTTACGTTCGTCCTCGGCACGATATTTTGGCCGCCAAGTTTGATGATGGAAAGACATTATGAGCCCTGAAGGAAAGATTGTCTGGCAGCAGCAGCGCCCCCTCCGTTTCAATCGCCCGTTCCTCCAGCCTTTGGCCGTCGGTCTCGTTTGCGCAATATTTATCGCCCTCATTCTGACGATGGGGATCATGGACCTGCAGCGGAGCGAGCGGACCCTCATCGGTTTCATGGAAGAACAGGGGAAACGGATCATTGGGGTGGTCGAACGACTCACCGATGAGAACCTGAAAACCATGATCATCGCCTCTCAAAGGACGGAAAGAGGCGTTTCCGTCCCGCCGAGCGAGATGGTCTTCTCTCCTCAGAAGCTGCTTCTTGAAGCCATCGTCGCGATGGGGCGCGAGATCGACAACCAATGGAAGACGGAGCACCTGAGCGGGAGCTATATCAACCGGTATGCAAAGGAAAAGAACCTCTGGTTGGTGGCGGTCCTGAATGCATGGGGGGATGTCCTCTTCCAGAGCCGGACGCTTTCGGATAATCTTGTCGACAGGAAGGCGCCCGTGATGGCGAAGGTCCGGCCGAAAGGGGCCGCCGATCTGATCAACCGCCTCAACCAATTGAACCGTCTGAAGAAGATCGGTTTTATCGCCCTTAGCCGCAAAGACGAAAGCGGGACGATCATCATCGCACTGGACAAAGAGAGTTTGCGCTACTGGGGGATGCGGGTTTCGGTGGAAAAGGCGATGGAAAAGTTGGGAGAGGGGCAGGGCCTGGTCTACCTCACCGTCCGCGACAAGAAGGGGATGTCTCTCGGCAATGCCGGAAACCTGCCGGAGGAGTTGAAAACAGGGAATCCGCTGGTTGCGAAGGTCCTCTCCGGGACCATCCCGTTCGAGAGCCGCAAAGTCAAGGTTGACGGCAAGAGCGTTTTTGAAATTGTCGCCCCGCTTCGCCTCGGTGGAGAGCTTGTCGGGACCATCTGCCTCGGCCTGGACAGGGGGAACACGGATCAGATTCTTGGCGAGAACCGTAGAAACATGTTTATATTTCTCACTTTCGTTGTCCTGATCGCGCTGTTGTCCATGTGGCTCCTTTACAACGATCAGAACCATCACCTCGCGGGAATTGTGGAGATGACCCGTCAATTGGAAAAGGCGGAACGGCTCTCGTCTCTCGGGCAGCTTGCCGCCGGTGTTGCCCACGAAATTCGCAATCCGCTAAACGCGATCAGCATGGCAAGCCAGCGGCTGAAGCGGGAATATATGCCCGCAGACGAGGAAAAGAAGAAGGAATTCGGCGCTATGACCGGGGTCATCCGCGATGAAATTCGGCGGCTTAACGGAATCATCGAAGAGTTTCTGACCTTTTCGAAGAGTCGACGCCTCGAACTTCACGACTGTCCGGTTCAGGAGGTTCTCCAGAAGATCGTGAACCTGATTTCCGAGGAGGCCGCCGTTAAGGGCATCACCCTCCGGACAAACTGGGAAAGCGATCCGGTCATCATTCCGATGGACATGGACAAGCTCCAGCAGGCCCTGCTCAATTTCGTCAAAAACGCGATGGAATCCATCAGCGGCGAGGGAGGCATCACCCTTTCCATCCGGCATGCGGAGAAGGATCGGGTGAGCATCCGGGTCACCGACACGGGCTGCGGTATCACGACCGAAGAGGTGGACCGCATTTTCAACCCCGAATACACGACAAAAGAGAAGGGGCTGGGGCTCGGCTTGCCGCTGGCCCACGAGATTATCCGTGGTCACGGGGGTGAGATCCGCGTCCTGAGCCGGAAAGGGGAAGGGACGACGTTCGAGATCCTGCTTCCCACGGAGAGACACGAAGAGAAAGGGGCAATCACCTCATGAAGAAGCTCAGCATTCTGATTGTGGAAGACGGGCAGAGCCAGCGGGAGATGTTGCGGGATTTCCTCCGGAAGGAGGGGCACACCGTCGGCGAGGCCGAAAATGGCGAGCAGGGTGTGCAACGCGTCCGGGAGGGCCACTACGACATCCTCCTCCTTGATTACAAGATGCCGGGGATGGACGGGATGCAGGTTCTCCAGGCGGTGAAAGGGATCAACCCCGAGATCGATGTTGTTATCATTACAGCCTACGGGACGATCGAGACGGCCGTGGATGCGATGAAAGCCGGCGCCCTGGATTACATCACCAAACCCATCGAATTTGAAGAGCTTCTGCTCCTCGTGGACCGCGTTTCAGAGCGACGGACTCTGCTTCGGGAAAACGAGATCCTTCGGGAGCAATTGGGTGAAAAAGGGGTGACGACGGACCGGATTATTTACCGGGGCGAGAAGATGAGCGTTCTGATCAACATGGCCGGCCGGGTGGCTGCGAGCCGCGCCACGGTCCTGCTGCAGGGGGAGAGCGGAACCGGGAAGGAACTTTTTGCCCGTCTGATCCACCACCTAAGCCCACGTGCTGCGAGGCGGATCATCGTGGTCAATTGCGGCGCCTTGCATGAGAATTTATTGGAGAGCGAGCTTTTCGGTCACGAGAAAGGGGCCTTCACCGGGGCGACGTCAAGGCGAATTGGCCGCTTTGAGGAGGCGGATGGGGGGACGCTTTTCCTCGACGAGATCGGCGAGCTCTCGCCTCAGGTCCAGGTCAAACTCCTCCGTTTCCTTCAGGAGCACGAGTTCCAACGCCTCGGCGGGAACCAGACGCTCCGCACTGACGTTCGGGTGGTCAGCGCGACCAACCGGAACTTGGAGCAGAGGGTGAAGGAGGGGGCCTTCCGAGAGGATCTTTTCTATCGCCTGAACGTTGTTATGATGTCGCTCCCGCCTCTTCGCGAACGGAAGGAGGATATCCCGATTCTGCTCGACCATTTCATCAAACATTACGCAGAAGAGAACGGGAAGGAGGTCGCGGGGCTCAGTAGTGAGGCGCAGGATGTCCTTCTCAAGTACGACTACCCCGGAAATGTCCGCGAGCTTGAGAACATTATCGAGCGGGCCGTCGTCATCGCCCGGGAGGCGGTGATCTCTGTCGAAGACCTCCCTTTTCGCGAAAGCATCGAGGAGGCAGGCGCCGGCCGGAAGGCGGAAGAGGGGCTTCTCCGCGGATCGATCGAGGAGCTGGAGAGAAATCTGATTATCGAGGCGATGGGAAAAGCCGGTGACCACCAAAGCCGCGCCGCCGATATCCTTGGAATCAGCGAGCGGATGCTCCGCTACAAGCTCAAGAAGTACGGCCTCAAAGCGGGGTAAGGTTGTACTATATTTTCCCGCCCATCAGGAGTCCTTTTGCCAGGAGACTCAGCATGCCCTGGCCTTTTTTGTATGGTTCTCCATTCAGAAGAAGGGTTTCTACCTTCAGATCCAGAAGCTCGTTCGGTTTCATCGCAAGCGGATTCCTGTTCAGAATGACCATGTCAGCCATCTTCCCCGCTTCGAGGGAGCCGCGTTCCTTCTCGTCGAAGGTGGTCCAGGCGGCGTTATAAGTGAAGAGTCTCAACGCCTCCGGAATGGTGAGGGACTGTCCGGAAACATAATGGTTGCAGGCGGCATGGATACCAGCGATCGGGTCCGGCAGCGTGCAGGGGGCGTCGGAGCCGCCGCTCAGGAGGATTCCCATATCGGTCATTTTCCTTAAGGGGGAGATCATCCCCGTGCGATCCCCCAGGAGGGTTTCCAAAAAAGATAGCGGTTCCAGATCCCACATCAGAAAGGCGGGTTGCAGCGGGATATGGATGCCGAGGTCGGCGCACTTTTGAAGCCCCTCTGGCGTGGGAAAGCAGGCGTGAATGATCCCGTGGCGGTGATCCTGCCGGGGAAAATCCTTCAGGGCGGCCTCGATTGCCATGACCGCCTGGTCAAACGCCGCATCGCCGATCGCGTGCATCTCGATCTGCAACCCCTCGCGGTTGGCTCGCTTCGCGAACTGGATCACCTCTGCATCACTGTGGAAGAGGATGCCGTGATTTTCGGGATGGTTGGCGTACGGTTCTCTCAGCGCCGCATCCTCGCTGCCGAAGCAGCCGTCCAGGGCCGTCGCGAAGCACCCACCCACCCGGGGAAGCTTTCTCTTTCGGATCTTGTCGAGATTCATGGTCTGGAAGAAGAGCCGGGTTTGAAAGCCGCTGTCGAGCCCTTTTCCGAGGATTGTCTCCAGCGTCACATCCAAATCGAGTGGAAAACCGACGCCGGATGCGGTGTGCATCATCCCGATCCCTTTTGCAGCCATATCATCGACGGCCCGGAGCATGTTCCGGAGGGTTCTCGGCAGGGAGACCTTTTTGGTGATGAAATCGGTGGTCGCAAAAAAGGCCTCCTGGTTCATCTCTCCCGTCTCTTCGTGCCAGCCCCGCAGCGATTTCACCTTGTCCGGCAGCATCGCTATCATTTTGCTGTTCAGGATGCAGGCGTGGCCGTCATACTTGACGATGAAGATCGCCCGGTCCGGAGAGGCCTGATCAAGCTCACGCCTGGAGACCAGCCTCTTTTCCTTTACGGCGTGGGTGGAGGCCCCGAACCCCATGATGATCCTGTCGCTGTTTACCGCTGCGAATTTCCGGATCTGTTCGCACATCTCCGGCAGGCTCCGCGCACGGCGCACATCAAGCCCCGCGTTGAACAGGGAGTAGGATGCAAAGTGCAGGTGCGTGTCTCCGAAGCTGGGCAGAAGGGCTCTCTCACCCAGGAGCTCCCGGGGGGCGCCTTGATACACCGCAGGAAGCTCATTTGCGAGATGAAGAATCCGCCCCTTGTCTTCCACAAGGTATCGGTAAACATGGCTCTCCCGATCACAGGAGATGATCGCGCCGTCATAGATTTTCATCGGGATTGGTCTCCGCTCAGCACGCCAGGCTTTTCTTTATGGCCGAAAGTCTCACGAAATGTTCCTTCTCTTCGTCGATGATCCGGTCGATCGCGTCCCGCCGGTCTGCAGGCAGCAATTCCCGCATCTCCCGGTAATAGTGAATCGAATCCAATTCTCGCTGGATGGCGAAATCGAGGGCGGATGACTCGTCCCGGAGCTTCGCCATTTCGGCGGCAAACGCTACTGCCGTAAAGACGAGGCGGTTGTCCACGTAGCCGTGGAGGTAGGCGGCATATTCCCCATCGTATCCCTCTGGAGGAGCGTTCCGGTCCATCCCGGCCAGGATCTTAGAAAACGTCTCCTGATGTTTGACCTCCTGGGCGGCCAGCGTCTGGAAGAGGGTTTTGATCTCCTCCCTTGCTGCCAGTTGCACTGCGTAGCGGTAAAAATTTGCCCCATTTTCTTCGATCCGGACCGCTGCTTCCACAATGTCGCTTGCATCAAAGACAGCCATGTTCTACCTCCTTTAAGTTCATAGAATCCTTTTACGGGATGCCGATCACTTCGTACCAAGTGTGGTACCATTTAGCCTATCGCTTCCGGAAATTCAATGAAAAAGTCGAACCGCAAAAGAGCGTGACGGCAGCGATTTTATCTTGACAAACGTGTCGGAATTGCGGACGTAAATACTCTGTGTTGGATATCGATCCTGCAAGCGGCGCATTGGAGAGATGGTATTATGGAAATTCACGTGACATTTTTTCCGGAGGCTCCATGAGATACATTCTTGCGGCGACCGAAGACCGGGCTGCAACGAAGATCATCCGCGCGACCTTTCGCCAGCCTTTTCATGTGGATGTGGCGGCTACCGTCCGGGAATGCCGGGAATTTCTGCGGAAGCGGAGGTACGAATTCAGCTTTATCGATCTCGACCTTCTTGGTGGAGTCGGGGAGGTCCCGGGTGATTCTGGTGCGGCCTTTCGCGGAATAAGGCAGCTCTTCCCCACGATAGAGGTGGTCATCATGGCCCTGCCGGAGAGGGCAGGGGAGGCGGTTGAAGCGGTAAAGGCGGGGGCGGCCAATTACGTGA
>CAIUXU010000145.1 GCA_903903205.1 uncultured Syntrophobacterales bacterium | reverse complement strand
TTGCAACTCCCGGGAAATCTCCGCCTGATACTCCTCATACACCGGGGCAGAGAGAACACGCATCTCGTCCCGGTCCACCAGAACAGCCCGCTTTGCGGAGAACATCCCTTCCAGAAGCCGTCGCAGCTCCTTGCCGCGGATGCCGCTCCGCACGATGAGGAGGTTTTCTGTGATTCCCCCGATCCCGGCCCGCTCCAGAATGACGGCCACCTTCTCGGCATCACCGCCCTCGGCGAGGAGCGTACACGCCCGCAGGACCTCGTCCGACGACCGCTTGTGTTTTACGGGCAGCGGATCGATGATCACCCCGCCGCCAATCGTCGTCGCGGGGGAGTAGCTCCGGACAACAAACCGGTCCCCGGCCACAGCGGCAAGCGGCTCCTCCAGCACAAGCTGCGCAAAACCATCGCCCCCCGATTCCAGTTCGTCCCGGTCGAGGAGAATCACCCGCGCCATGATCTCGCTGGTTCCGGTATGGAGGCGGACAAGGGTCCGGTGCTTCAGCTTCCGGCCGGCGACGGTCAGGTGACGGTAAGTGCAGTCGAGGCGTTGCGAGGCCGTCATGGCGCCGGGTCCGGTCAGCAGATACCCCCGCTCGATCACTGCCCGATCGGTTCCCTGAAGATTGATCGCCGTTCGCTGCCCGGCCTCGGCGGTATCTACGGTCCGGTTGTGCACCTGGATTCCCCGAACCCTGGCCTTGAGACCGATCGGGGAGATCTCTATCTCCTCGCCCGTCGTCACCTTGCCGGAGGCCAGCGTTCCCGTGACGACAGTCCCGAAACCTTTCATCGTGAAGACCCGGTCCACAGGCAACCGGAAAAGACCAATATCGGCGCCTTCTTCCACCTCTCCGGCCGTCCGCTCGATCGCCGCAAGCAACTCGTCCAAACCGGACCCCGTGAGGGCGGAAACCGGAACAATTGGCGAGGCTTCGAGAAAGGTTCCCTGGAGAAACGCACGAACGTCCTCCCGGACCAGCTCCAGCCACTCCCCGTCCACAAGATCGGTCTTGGTCAGGACAACGACCCCTTTTCGTATCCCGAGAAGCGTGCAGATGTGGAGATGCTCGCGCGTCTGCGGCATGACCCCTTCATCGGCTGCAATGACCATCGCCACAAGGTCGATACCGGCGGCGCCCGCCACCATGTTCCGTACAAACCGCTCATGACCGGGGACATCGACGACGCCGAGGATCTTCCCGCCGGGAAGGGAGAGGGAGGCAAAGCCGAGCTCGATCGTAATCCCCCGTTCCTTCTCCTCTTTCAGGCGATCGGTGTCCACACCGGTAAGCTTTTTGATCAGCGCCGTCTTGCCATGGTCCACGTGACCGGCTGTTCCCATCACCATGTGTTTCATGAACCGGAAGCTAACAGACTCACCCATTTTTCTCAACAACAAAGATGGTATGACATAACGCCATTTATGATTGACACGTCGCCTTGAAACAGCTACCCTCCAAGCCATGATTTATATACCTCGAATGATTGCTGTCGGCTATACGCGCATGATGAGTTTTTCCGATGGCGTTAGGGGGTTCCGTTATGACCGATTCTGAAAGCATTTTTTTCAAAACCCTGGCCGCCAAATATCTTTGGTGGGTGGCGCCGGACGAGGCGATCAAACATCCGGAACGGATTGCTGTTCAGGTTATGAATCTGGGCGATTTTGCAGACGTAACCGCCGTTTTGGAGGCTGTCGGAGAAGATCAGGCCCGTGAATTCCTCACCCATGCCGAGGCGGGGCAGTTTTCCCCCCGCTCGTGGCACTACTGGCATTATCGGTTGGGGCTTGCCGAACCAGGGTGTGTGCCGCCAATGCCGGTGCGGAGGGTCTGCTGATGAATATATTCGTGCCGCACAGGGAGATACTTCCCCCTTCCCAACAAGCAGTTTGGGTCTCGCTGGCTCCCCTGCGCAAGGAGGGATTTGTGCTTTATGGGGGTACTGCGGTTGCGTTGCGCATTGGTCACCGTCAGTCCATTGACTTTGATTTTTTATCCGACAAACCGCTTGATAAATCAGTTCTTTACGAAATCCTGCCCATTCTTGCAGGCACTACGGTCATCCAGGACGCGCCCAATTCATTGGGTGTTCTTGTGCCTGTAGATGTTTCGGCCGCCACGGAATACGTAAAACTTTCTTTTTTCGGGAACATTGACAATGGCCGGATCAGCGAGCCGGAGGTAACGGCAGACGGGATCATGTATGTGGCGGCACTTGCCGACATGATGGCGCACAAGCTGAAAGTTATTTTGCAACGGATCGAAGCCAAGGATTATCGCGATATTGCGATCATGCTCAAACATGGAATGCGGCTTGACGAAGCGCTGGCCGGTGCACGTGCGCTCTTTGGAAAAACGTTTCAGCCGAGCGAGAGCCTCAAAGCTCTGGTTTATTTTGAGGGGGGCGACCTTGACACACTTTCCGACGCTGAGCGGGCGGTGCTCGTGTCCGCTGTTAAAGCGGTCCATAAAATACCGCCGTGTGGAATTCGTTCAAAATTCCTTGTCGATTTGTAAAGATGCGCTTCCCATTTCTCCAAGGCGATTCGGGGAAACATCAGAACGATGACCAAATGTTTATTACCGTTTGTCGTATTGTCCCCGGAATATTTACC
>CAIUXU010000144.1 GCA_903903205.1 uncultured Syntrophobacterales bacterium | reverse complement strand
CGCCTCAATTCTCAGGGTCAGATCGTTCCATTGGTAGTAGAGGTCTTCCAGCTCCGTTTCGGCGACCTTGATCTCCTGGCCGAGATTCCGTATTCGTTCCGGATCTTTGTAAATCTCCGGTTCACAGAGGGTCTGCTCGTTTTCCCTTTTTTTGGCCTCCAGCAGGGCGATCCGCCCTTCGGTTGCGGACAGCTTCTCTCGAAGGGACGCGGTCGCCCGGGAGATCCTGTTGCGCTCCTCGGCCTCCTGCCTTTTTTCCTCTTTCGTCCTGCGGGACCGTTCCTCCGGCTTTCTGCCGGCATTTTCGGCGTCCGTTGCATACGGGGCAGGCGTTGACTCGCCCCCTTTTGGCGATGGACCGGCCTTACCCTCAACCCCGACCGGACGTGCTGCGGCGCTCCCCAATCCCACCGATAAACTGGAAACAAGGGAGGGAGGCGTCAGCGCGGCGGTCTGCTCCTCGCGGCGCTTTTCGATGAAGTAGGAGTAGTTGCCGCGGTACTCCCGGCAGATGCCATCCCGGAGCTCGAAAACACGGTCAACGAGACAGTCGAGGAAATAGCGGTCGTGGGAGACGATCAGGATGGTTCCGTGGTAGTTGAGCAGGGCGTTCTGGAAGATCTCCCGGGTCTTGATATCGAGGTGGTTCGTCGGTTCGTCGAGGACCAGCAGGTTCGTATCCGTCAGCAAAATTTTCAATAGCGCGAGCCGCGACTTCTCACCGCCGGAGAGGACGGAGATCGGCTTATAGACATCGTCGCCGGAGAAGAGAAAGGCCCCCAGGATGTTCCGCCGTTCCTGGTCGTTGCTCCGGATCCCCGCCGCGGCAACCTCCTCCCAGATGGTTCGCTGGTAATTCAGGTTCTGGGTGCTCTCCTGGGAGAAGAAGGCCATCTTCACGTTGAGACCCGCGGCGACCTCGCCCGCGGTCGGCGTCTCCTCGCTGTTGAGGATACGTGAAAGGGTCGATTTCCCCGCCCCGTTCACCCCGACGACAGCCGCTTTTTCTCCCCGGTAGAGGGTGAAATTCACGTCATGGAAGACATTCAACTCGCCATAGGATTTAGCAAGGCGGTGGACCGAAAGCACCTCCTTGCCGCTGCGGGGGCTCTCCGGAAAGCGGATCGTGACGGTCTTCCCACTCCCCTCCTCCTGCAAAACCTCGAACTTCTCCAGCATCTTCACGCGACTCTGAACCTGGCTGGACTTGGTCGCCTTGTAGCGGAACCGCTCGATGAACTCCTTGATCCGCTTGATCTCCGCCCGCTGGAGCTCCATCTCTTTTTTGAGGGCCTCGCGGCGTCGCTCCTTCTCGGCCAGGAAATAGGAGTAGTTCCCCTTGTAGATGGTGACCGTTCGGTTGGCGAGCTCTGCGATCACGGTGACAATTTTATCGAGGAAAACGCGGTCGTGGGCGATCGTGACGATCGTGCCAGGGTAATCCTTGAGCCAGCTCTCCAGCCACTCGAGGCTCTCGGTGTCCAGGTGGTTGGTGGGCTCGTCGAGAAGCATGATATCCGGCCGGGAAAGGAGGATGACGGCAAGCATGATCCGCATCTTCCAGCCGCCGGAGAAATCGGCGCAGTTCTTCCCGAAATCCCTCTCCCGAAACCCGAAGCCCGCCAGCATCTGTTTGGCCTGCGCCTCGAAGGCGTAGCCGTCCTTCGCCTGGAAGCGGGCGACGGCGGTCTCGTACTCTTTCAGGTGTTTCTCGTGGTCAGGGTTGTCGGCGGCGGAGGCACAGAGGGCCTCCTCGCAGCGCTTGAGCTCTTCCTCCAGGTCGGCGATGCCGCTTTTCTGCCGGAGGTAGTCCAGTAGCGGAATGGGGTCCAGCTCAACCAGATCCTGGGGAAGGTAGGCAATCGACACCCGTTTCCGGTCGGGGATTTCGATCGTCCCCGCGTCCAGATCGATGGCGCCGAGGATCGCCCGCAGCATCGTCGTCTTGCCAGTCCCGTTGTCGCCGACGAGGCCGACCCGGCCACGGTCGGTGATCGTCCAGTTGATCTTCTCGAAGATCTTCCGGTCGGCAAATGAAAGGCTGATGTCCCGAAGATAAATCAATATCCGTCAATCCCTGCATAAATATTTCTGGCTGCAAATTTCAGGGCATAGCAATACACGAGAACTCTTGTTCGGAACACCAGCCTGATCCGCGCCTTTCCTACCGGGGCTATTCCAGACGATCCTGGAGATTCAGCTCGGCAGCCAGATGGTTGAGATTTGCGACCACCACCGTAGCAAGCGGAATGCCCTTTTCCTTCCGTTCGCGGATTCGTTCATGCTCCATCTCGCCCGGCAACCAGATCCGATCGACGTTCTCCATCCGTTCGGATTCCCGGATCTCGCGGATCGCATGGTCCATCTCCTTTTTGAAAGTCTCAACGGGCTGGAAATTATCGACCCGCATGGCCATGATCATGTGGCCGCTGTTGTTTCTGGTCGCGACATCCTTGTTGAAATCAACGACGTTCCGGCCGAAAGCCGCCCCGTTAAGCACCCCGGCGAGCATCCCGATGACCACGTTCAAACCGTATCCCTTGTACCCCCCGATCGGCAGCAGGAATCCCTCCGAAGAGCGTTTGGGGTCGGTCAAGGGCTGCCCTTTCCGGTCGACCATCCATCCGACAGGGATCGATTCGCCCTTCTGGGCGGCGAGCTTTACCTTGCCGTAGGAGGTCATCGTCGTCGCAATGTCCAGGACAACGGGTGGTTCTTCCCCCGCAGGAATCGCGATCGAAATGGGGTTCGTCCCGAGGAGCAGTTCCACCCCGCCCCACGGCGCCATGTGGTTGGCGTTCGCTACCGTCATGTACATGCCGACCATCTCCTTGGCCAGCGGCATCGAGGAGTAGGTCGCCCCCGCCCCGGCGTGGTTGCCGTTGAAGGTGCCGACCCAGGCAAGGCCGCTTTCCTCCGCCTTCTTTATCGCCAGATGGGTCGCGTAGGTCATCACCACATGGCCCATGCCGTTGTCCCCATCGACCAGGGCCGTTACCGCGTTTTCCCGCACCGTATGAACGTTGGGGTGCAGGTTGATTCCATTCGCTCGAATCCTCTGGGCATAGTGGGGCAGGCGGAAAATACCATGTGTATCCACGCCAAGGAGATCTGCTTCGATCATGCGAGCAGCGCAGATGGCCGCGTCGGATTCCGGAATTCCCAGGGCCACAAAGGCGGCGGCGGCAAAGGACTCAAGCCTCTTTGCCTCGAATCGGGTTGCAGTTACTTCTTTCGTCATCGTGTTTTTCCTCCTCAACTTTCTCCTTGCGCGACGATGAACCCACCACCGCGATTTCAACCGCACGCGCTGTGCTAATGTAGTTACCAACTCATGTCAAGGTAATTTTCCCTTTTTCACCCTTGGCAAAAAACATTCACCGGTTGCTTTTTGCCGGGAAAAATAATACATAACGCGGCACTGGGAACACTGGTGTTCACAGCATTTACAGGAGAAGGTTATCTATGATG
>CAIUXU010000143.1 GCA_903903205.1 uncultured Syntrophobacterales bacterium | reverse complement strand
GGCTGTGGCCCAGGATTGCATCATCACCGAGGATGAGTGCGGCACGATCGACGGAATTTACGTATCCGCCCTGATGGAGGGCGGCGAAATCATCGAGACGGCGGGCGAGCGCATCCTGGGAAGGGTTGTGCTGGAAGAGATCCGGGATCCCTTCACCAACGAAGTGCTGGTCAATGCGAATCAGGAAATTGATGAGGCCTTGGCGAAGAAGGTCGATGATGCCGGAATCGAGAGAATCAATATCCGGTCGGTGCTCACCTGCAAGTCGAGGCACGGTGTCTGCGCCATGTGCTATGGCCGCGACCTCTCCCGCGGTCGTCTTGTCAATATCGGTGAGGCGGTCGGCATCATTGCGGCCCAGTCGATCGGAGAACCCGGGACCCAGCTGACCATGCGGACCTTCCATATCGGCGGGACGGCAAAATTTGAGGAACACTCCACACTGGAGTCGAGACATGACGGGACGATTCGATTTGTGAACCTCAATACGGTGAAAAGCAGATCCGGTGGGCTTGTCGTGATGAACCGCAACGGCGAGGTGCATGTCCTCGATGAACAGGATCGGAGCCGCGGCAAGTATCCCGTTCCCTACGGTGCGCATATCAAGGTGGAAGATGGCAGCCGGGTGAAGGGGCCCAGGGATCAGAAAAGAGGCGACCTTATTGCGGAGTGGGATCCCTTCTCCATCCCGATCCTTGCCGAAGTGGACGGGACAGTGAAGTTTGGGGACATCACCGAAGGGAAGACCATGCAGGAGCTGGTGGACGAGGTGACCGGCCTCTCGCGAAAAGTCATCGTTGAGTTCAAGGGAACGGATATGCGCCCGCGGGTCTCGATCAAAGACAAGAAGGGCAGAACGGCCAAGGTTCCGGGGGCGAGCACCGTTGCCAGGCACCTCCTGTCTGTCGGGACCAACCTTGTGGTTTCGGAGAAGGATACGGTCTATGCCGGTGACATCCTCGCCAAGATTCCCCGGGAAACGACGAAAACAAAGGATATCACGGGTGGTCTTCCCCGCGTTGCAGAACTGTTTGAGGCGCGTAAACCGAAAGAATTTGCGGTGATCAGCGAGATTGATGGCGTTGTCTCCTACGGCAAGGATTCCAAGGGAAAGAGAAAGGTCGTGATCACTCCCGACGCCGAGGATGAGAAGGAATATCTGATTCCCAAGGGGAAACATGTTAGCGTCCAGGAAGGGGATCGGGTGATGGCAGGGGAAGCCCTCATGGACGGTGTCAACAATCCCCACGATCTGCTGATGATAAAGGGGGAAAAGGAGTTGGCCCGTTACTTGGTGGATGAGGTACAGGAAGTCTACCGACTTCAAGGGGTCAAGATCAACGACAAGCACATGGAAGTGATCGTTCGCCAGATGCTCCGCAGGGTGATGATTAAGGATCCCGGGGATGCATCCTTCATGGCCGACGAGCAGGTTGAGCGGCTCCGCTTTCAGGAGGAGAATGACCGGGTGGTGGCCATGGGTGGGAAACCGGCCCAGGGTGAACCCATTCTGATGGGGATCACCAAGGCGTCGCTCTCTACGCAAAGCTTTATCTCCGCCGCATCTTTCCAGGAAACAACGCGGGTTCTGACGGAGGCTTCCCTCGCTGGGAAAACAGATTATCTGCGCGGCCTCAAAGAGAATGTCATCATGGGTAGACTGATTCCGGCAGGTACGGGACTTGCCATGTACAAGAAGCTGGGGATAACAACGGCGGGTCAGTTCCTGCCCCCGTCGGATGAGGATCCGCCTGAGTTTCCTGGGGATAAAAAAAGTAGCGAGAAAGTTCTTGACATCGAAGCGATGAATTGATAGTTATGCGCGGTTTTGTTGAACCAAAGAAATTAACAGTCCAATGAATGGCTGGGAGGGGTGATGCCTACAATTAATCAGTTGGTTAGAAAAGGAAGGGCAAAGATGGTCAGGAAAGCGGCGACACCCGCTTTGGCCAGTTCGCCGCAGCGACGGGGGGTTTGCGTCCGAGTTTACACATCGACGCCCAAGAAGCCGAACTCCGCCTTGCGAAAAGTTGCCAGGGTACGACTGACCAGCGGTTACGAGGTCACTTCC
>CAIUXU010000142.1 GCA_903903205.1 uncultured Syntrophobacterales bacterium | reverse complement strand
TAGGCCAGATCCAGATAGCCGACGTCGTCAAGGGTCAGTCCCGCCCAGAGGGCGCAGGAGAGGGTATTGATCCGGCTCACAGCGCCCGCTTTGCCAACCGCCTGCGCCCCGAGGAGCTTACCCGTCGCCCGGTCCGCAATCAGCTTGAGACCCAATTTCGTGTTTCCCGGCATGGACCCGGCGATCGCGTTTCCCCAACTCAGCGTACTCACCGGATGGAAACCGCTCTCCGCCGCCGCCCGTTCGTCGAGACCCGTCGCCGCTACTTCCAAATCGAAGACTTTGAAGGACTGCGCCCCGACGATCCCTGGGAAGAGCATCGACCCGCCGCCGATGTTCCGGCCCGCGACACGCCCCTGCTTGTTGGCGATGTCGCCGAGCGGGATGTTCACCCAATTGCCGCTCACCCGGTGAAAGGATTCGCAGCAGTCGCCCACCGCATAGACCCCTTCCCGGGATGTCATCTGCGAAAAATTGACCTGGATCGCCCCCGTCTTTCCCAGCGGAAGCCCCATCTGCTTTGCCAGTGTGACCTCGGGACGGACCCCGACGGCCATCAGGATCATGTCCGCCTCTGCGTCACCATGGTTTGTGACCAGGCGGAGGCGATGGTCCTTCCCGGCCTCGATCGCCTTCGTCTCCGCATCCGTCACGAAATCCACCTCGTGCCTCCGGAGCTCGTCGAGGACAAACTGGGAAAATTCGGGGTCCCAGCGGTTCACCGGAAGCGTCCCGCGATGAAAGATCTGCGTCTCGATGCCGAGGTTCCGGATCGCCTCGCACATCTCCATTCCGATGAAACCGGCCCCGATGATGATCACCTTCCGGCAGGGGAGTTCCCGGAGCCACGCCTTGATCCGCAGGGCGTCCGTGAACTTCTTCAGCATGAAGACCCCCTCCCGGTCCTCCCCGGGAATCCCCGGCATCAGCGGCGTCGTTCCCGTCCCGAGGACGAGGGTATCGTAGGGAAGCCGCGTTCCGTCGGCCAGTCGGACGTCGCCCGCCTTGTCGTCCACCTCTTCGACGCGGGTGTCGATCCGGACGTCCACTCCCGTTTCCCGGAACTTCTCCGGCGTCCGTGCAATCAGCTTTTTTTCTTCCTTGATTACATCGCCGATGTAATAGGGCATCGGTCAGGCGGCGACAGAAACCTGCCCTCGCTGCTCGATCATCGTGATCGAAAGCGACGGATCACCCCGCCGCGCCTCGGCCGCCACGGAGGCGCCTCCGGCCCCGGCCCCGACAATCACAACCTGTTTTCCCATATCTGACTCCTTTTATTTTCGTCTGAGGGCGTAAACCGTTGCGCCGGCCAGACTCATCAGCAGGCAGAGAAGCTGCCCCATGCTGAACGGGCCGAGGACGAAGCCGAGCTGCGCATCCGGCTCACGGAAAAATTCGATGAAGAAGCGGACGAGGCCGTATCCCATGATGTAAAAGGCCAAGAGCGCGCCGGTGGTGGAAAATTTCTTCCGGACTGCCCAGAGGACGGCGAACAGGACGATCCCCTCAAAAAAGGCCTCGTAAAGCTGGGAGGGGTGGCGGAGCAGGTGTTTCGGGTCCTGGGGGAAGACCATCCCCCAGGGGACGTCCGTCACCCGGCCATAGAGCTCACCGTTGATGAAGTTGCCGAGCCGTCCGAAGGTGTAGCCAAGCGGAGATCGAAGAGCACACGTCTGAACTCCAGTCACGATCAGCGATCTCGTATGCCG
>CAIUXU010000141.1 GCA_903903205.1 uncultured Syntrophobacterales bacterium | reverse complement strand
GTGTAACCGGCATCGTTCTCCGCGGCCTCTCGATGGAAGATGCGATGAAGGTGATCAACCTGGGTAAAATCCGGGAGGGTAAGCTCGACTACCTCGGAGAGGGTGAGAGGAAGATCCCGGGTCTCAAACCCGAGTTGTCTGGCGTTCCCGGAATCTTGATCGGTCGCGAGTTGGCAAAGAATCTCGGCGTTTTTCTCTTTGAAACGGTTCACGTCGTCTCTCCCTCTGGCGTCAGCACGCCGCTGGGCATGGTTCCGCGGATGAAGTCCTTCCTTGTGGTCGGCATCTTTGAATCCGGGTTCTTCGAGTACGACTCGACGCTCGCCTACATTTCGCTCAAGAACTGTCAAGAGTTTTTGAACATGGGAGACCTGGTCACCGGCATCGAGATTCGGGTCGATGATATCTATAAAGCCGATCTGATCGCAAAGCAGATCGAGAAGAAATTGGGATTCCCCTACTGGGGCCGACACTGGATGGAGATGAACCGAAACCTCTTCTCGGCACTGAAGTTGGAAAAGCGGGTCATGTTCATCATCCTCTCCCTGATTGTCCTCGTCGCGGCCTTCAACATCATCAGCGCCCTGATCATGATCGTGATGGAAAAGAGCAAGGACATCGCGATCCTGAAAACGATGGGCGCCACCCGGGCAGGGATCATGAAGATCTTCATCTTGCAGGGGCTCGTCGTGGGGGCGATCGGCACCCTCCTCGGTTCTCTCGCGGGACTGGCGGTTGCCCTCAATTTGGAGGCCCTCTCCCGTTTCGTGGAAAAGCTTTTCGGCTTCAAGATCCTCCCAGGCGACGTCTATTATCTGAGCGAACTCCCCTCGCAGGTCAACTACGGCGATGTCGGAATCATCATTCTGGGAACGCTTTTGATCAGTTTTCTATCGACGATCTACCCTTCCTGGCGGGCGTCGCGCCTCGACCCGGCGGAGGCGCTGCGCTACGAATGAGGAATGATGGGTAAGGAACAATGATTCAAATCAATAACCTCCAGAAAGCCTTCATCAAGGACGGTCACAGGATCGAGGTCCTCAAGGGGCTTGATTTCGAGATTGCCAAAGGGCAATCGCTGGCCGTCGTCGGGATCTCCGGCGCGGGAAAGAGCACGCTGATCCACATTATCGGCACGCTCGATCATCCGACCTCCGGCGCTGTGCTTTTTGACGGCATCGATATCTTTACCTGGCCAGAGAAGCGTCTTGCAGCCTTCCGGAACAAGATGATCGGCTTCGTCTTCCAGTTTCACAACCTCCTTCCTGAATTCACTGCGTTGGAAAACACGATGATGCCCGCTCTTATCCAGCGGATGCCGAAACGCGAAGCAAAACGGCGCGCAGAGGCCATCCTCGACGAGGTGGGGTTGGGCGACCGGATGACCCATAAACCCGGTGAACTTTCCGGCGGAGAACAACAACGGGTAGCCCTCGCCCGGGCGCTCATCCTCGAACCGGAGATCCTCCTCGCGGATGAACCCACGGGAAACCTTGACACTGAAACCGGAAAAAGGATAGAAGACATGCTGATTTCGTTGAACAGGACGAAACGGATCACGCTGATCGTGGTCACACACAACCCATCACTCGCCGATCGGATGTCCCATCGCATCGGTCTGCGCGACGGAAGGATGTATACCCGTGAGTAATAAGCTGCCCTTTGCATGCATGACAGCGATCCTGATTATGGTTATCCTCGGGCCCATCCCGGGGACAGCAGCAGAAAACATAAAGCAAATCGCTCTCTTTCCGCTTGAAGTCCACAGCACCTCTCTGCAGAAGGCCGCCGAACTCCAGGATCTCCTCTATCGAGGAGTCGTGACGGAACTGCAGAAATCGAAAAACATTCGCTTGATCGAGCGGGAACGGATTCACGCCGAGACGGAAGGAAAACGGATCAACGACGCCCTGGTCATCGAGCTTGGGAAAAAGGTCGGGGCCCACTATACCGTTTCGGGAAGCGTTTCTGAATTCGGAAACCGGATCAGCGTCGATGCCAGGTTGATCGATCTCCGTGAGGAGAAGGTCCTGCCGGGGGTATTCGTTCAGGGCCGCGGCAGGGAAAACCTGGATGCCATTCTGGCCCAGCTCCGGACGGACATCCTCCTCCGGATCGCTGCCGATGAGAGAATCGTCCGCATCGAATTCAAGGGTAACCGCAAGATTGAAGCGAGCGCCATCCAACAGGTCCTGAAGAGCGCAACCGGCAAGATCTTTACCGACGAGGACCTTTCCGCCGACATCAAGGCCATCTACAAAATGGGTTATTTCGAGGATGTCACTGCGGAGGTGGCTGAGGTTCCCGAGGGAAAGGCGATCACTTTCCTTGTGGAAGAAAAACCGATGATCACCGAGATCCGGATTCAGGGCAACAAAGAGGTAAAACGGGACGATATCGAAGGTGCGATGAGCGTCCGCAACCGGCAGACCGTAAACCTCGAGAAGCTCAAGACCGACACGGGAAAAATAAAGGCCCTCTATGACAGCAAGGGGTTCTACAACGCCGAGATCAATTACGCAGTCGAAAAGGGAGGCGAGCGGGACGTCCATGTCGTCGTCACGATCACCGAAAATGAGAAGCTCTTTATCCGCGGCATCAGCTTCGAGGGCAATAGGGCCTTCACCACGAAGGAACTGAAGAACATGATGGCCACCAACGAATGGGGCATCTTCCACTTCTTCACCGAGTCCGGCCTCCTTAAAAAGGACCAGCTCAAACAGGACGTGGGCAAACTGAACGCCTTCTACCTGAATAACGGCTTCATCAATGCCCAGATCGGTGAGCCGGTCATCAGCTATGACCGAGACGGGATCCGCATCAAGATTCTTGTCTCGGAGGGGAAACAGTTCCGCGTCGGCAAAATCGCGATCGGAGGAGACGAACTTGCAACCCCCCGAGGAGATCTTCTCGCAAAGCTTCAAATCCGCAAGAAAGATTTCTACGCCCGTGAAGCGATCATGAAGGACATGGATTACCTGACCCAGGTCTGCAACGACGAAGGCTATGCCGGCGCCGACGTCGTTCCACGCACCGAACCGCAGGAGAAAGACCTGACCGTCGATGTAACCTACGAAGTCAAAAAGGGACAGTTGGTCTATTTCAACAGGATCAACATCACCGGGAACAACAAGACGCGGGACAAAGTGGTCCGCCGTCAGCTCTCCATCGTGGAGGGGGATCTCTACAGCCGGACCAAGCTCAAAAACAGTTACATGTCTCTGAACCAATTGCGCTATTTTGAGGAGATCGATTTCCAGAGTGAAAAAGGTCCCGATGAAACCCTGACGGACGTGAACATCCACATCAAGGAAAAACCGACGGGGGTCTTCAGCCTCGGGGCAGGCTACAGCGCGCTGGACCAGGCAGTCGTTTCGGCCCAGGTCTCCCAGCAGAACCTTTTCGGACGCGGCCAGACCCTGAGCCTCAAGGCGAGCGTCGGTTCCCGCTCCACCCTCTACGACATCTCCTTCACGGAACCCTGGCTTTTCGACATGCCCCTTTGGAGTAAATTCGACATCTGGAACCTCTACCGCCAATACGACTCCTACAACCTCGACTCCAAGGGCTTCGGCACCACACTCGGCTACCCGCTCATGCCATACTTGACCGGCTATTTCGGATACCGCCTGTCGCTGGACAATGTGAAAGACATCCTGGATTCCGCCTCTCCCTACATCAAAAAACAGGAGGGGGGGACAACGAGCAGCGGTGTCACCTTCACCCTGACACGGGACTCGACAAATGACCCAATGTTTCCCTCCGCCGGATCAAAGAACAGCACCTCTATAGAATACACCGGCGGCCCTCTGCAGGGCGACGTCAGCTACACCCGGTACGGGGCAACCTCCGCCTGGTTCTTCCCCCTGCCACTGGACACGGTCATCGGCGCCCGCGGCCGGATAGGAATAATCAGCGGCAACGAGGGGAAAGATGTCCCGATCTTTGAAAGGTACTACCTGGGGGGAATCAATTCGTTGCGGGGGCTCCGGGAGGTAGGACCGAAGGATCCCGCGACTGGGGATGTCATCGGGGGGCGCACGATGCTGAACTTCAACTTTGATTACATTTTCCCGCTCATCAAGAACGCGGGGATGAAGGGGGTCCTCTTCTACGATACCGGCAACTCCTGGGACACCGGCTATCATGTCGGCGACTTGAGAAAAACGGCGGGGCTAGGCATCCGCTGGTATTCGCCGATCGGCCCGCTACGTCTGGAGTGGGGCTACGCCCTCGACAAGAAGCAAGGTGAAGCCGCCAGCCGGTGGGAATTCTCAATCGGGATGTTCATGTAGAAAACCGGAAGGCAGCGGTTACCTTCTGTTAATGATTCACCAACAAGAAAGGGGAAATGTTTCATGAAAAGATATGGATGGTTTGTTGCAGGCATTTTGATGCTGACCCTCATCATCGCGGCTTCTCCCGCCGCGGCGGCTGAAAAAACGGGTTTTGTGGATATCCGGGAGATTATGCTTACCTCCAGCGCCGGCAAGAAGGCGGCCGAGGATTTCAAGAAGAGCTTCGAAAAAGACAAGGCGGCCATTCAGGAGAAGGAAGCCGAGTTGAAAAAACTCAAGGATGAGCTCGAAAAACAGCGACCGCTCCTCAAAGAGGATGTCATGAAGGAGAAAGAGTTAGCCTACCAGAAGAAATTTCGGGACTATCAGATCATAGTCAAGGATTCAAACGAGGAACTCCAGGCAAAAGATCAGGACCTCTCGAAGAAGATGATCCCCGAAATCCTGAAGTTGGTCCAGTCCATCGGCGAAAAGGAAAAATACAGCATGATCGTAGACATCAGCGCGATCCCACTCGCCTATTCCTCGAAGGAAAATGACCTGACGAAACGAGTCATCGACGAATTCAACAAGACATACAAGCCGAAAAAGTAATGAAAACACTCAGTGAGATCGCTTCGTTTCTGGATGGCAACGTCAGTGGCGACGGCGAGGTCGTGATCGAACGAATCCGGGGAATCGACGAAGCCGGCCCTGGAGATCTGACCTTCGTGGCCAACCCGAAATACCGGAAACGGATGGAGACCACCGACGCGAGCGCGATCCTGGTAGCAACGGGCACAACCTGCGCGGGGAAAACCCTGCTGACGGTTGCGGATCCCTATGCCGCCCTGGGCCGGCTTCTCGCTCTCTATTACCCCGAAGAGGAAGAGACGGGGGGGATCCATAAAGATGCAATCATCGAAGCGGGGGCAGACGTTTCACCGGAGGCTGTGGTGTATCCCGGCGTCCACATCTGCCGCGGGGCGCGTGTTGAGAAAAAGGCCGTGCTCTACCCGGGGGTCTTTATCGGCAGGGACGCTTTTGTCGGAGAGGCTTCCATACTCTATCCCGGCGTTACCATCTATCGGCGGTGCCGGATCGGCCAACGGGTTGTTATCCATGCCGGGGTCGTCATCGGCAGCGACGGGTTCGGGTTTGCCCTTCCCGGCCAGGAAAACCGGAAGATCCCGCAAGTCGGCCACGTCCAGATCGACGACGACGTGGAGATCGGCGCAAATACGACGATCGACCGCGGAACCCTCGGACGGACATGGATTCAGCAAGGGGTGAAGATCGACAACCTCGTCCAGATCGCCCACAACGTGGTGATCGGGGCCTTTTCCGTGATCGTGGCCCAGGTCGGCATCTCGGGAAGCGCACAGTTGGGGAAAGGGGTCGTGATCGGCGGTCAGGCCGGGGTCGTCGGCCACATCCGGATCGGGGATCACGTCATGGCTGCAGCCCGGGCCGGGATCCACAAGGATGTCCCGTCGGGCCAGATCATCGGCGGAACGCCTCATATGCCCCACAGGGAGTGGCTGAGAATGGAGGCGTGCATCCCGAAACTCCCGCAGATGCGAGAGACGCTTGCAGCCCTTCAGCGCCGGGTGGCGGCTCTGGAGAAAAAGGAGGAAAAAGAGAAGTGATGAACATCCACCAGACAGCAA
Source organism: uncultured Syntrophobacterales bacterium (assembly GCA_903903205.1). Lineage (GTDB taxonomy): Bacteria > Desulfobacterota > Syntrophia > Syntrophales > UBA5619 > UBA5619. Next base: position 3,269 of record CAIUXU010000141.1, on the reverse strand, counting down.
TCATCTCCCCGGACGCGACGCTTGCGGACGGGGTCGATGTCGGGCCGTACAGCATCATCGGCCCCGACGTCCATATCGGGAAGAATACGAAAATCGGCCCCCATGTGGTCATCGAAACCCATACCGACATTGGCGAAGAGAACCAGATTTCCCAGTTTGCCTCGATCGGCGGCGCGCCCCAGGATCTGAAATTCCAGGGAGAGGCGACGCGGGTCGTGATCGGCAGCCACAATACGATCCGGGAGTACGTCACGATCAACCGGTCCACCGTCCACGACATTGGCGTCACGTCAATCGGCGACCACAATCTGCTGATGGCCTACTGTCATGTAGCCCACAACTGTAAACTGGGAAACCACATCGTCATGGCCAATGCGGCGAACCTCGCGGGCCACATCCACGTGGATGATCACGCGATCATCGGCGGCCTGACAGGGGTTCATCAATTCACCCGAATTGGCGCCCACTGCATCATCGGCGGCGCCTCGGCGGTAACCAAAGACATCCCCCCCTTCGTCATGGCCTCCGGCAACTTCGCCAAGCTCTTCGGTCTGAATCTGATCGGTCTGAAACGGCGGGGATTTACAGAGGAGACGATCGGGGCCCTCAAGGCGGCCTACCGGATTATTTTCCGTTCCTCGCTGCTCCTCGCCGTCGCCATCCGGAAAGCCGAAGAGGAGGTGGAGGGATTGCCCGAAGTTCGGCAGTTCCTCGATTTCATCCGGACTTCGGAAAGAGGAATCTGCCGGGATAAATAGAAACCTATGGATAAGATCAGAATTGGTGTGGTGGGAACCGGCCATCTGGGCCGCTACCACCTCCAGAAATATCTAAAAATACCGGAATGCCGGGTCGTCGGCGTCGCGGATCTATCGGTGGAGAATGCCCGAAAGGCCGCCGAAGGCTGCGACTGCGAGGTTTTGACGGACTACCGCGGGCTTCTGGGAAAGGTTGACGCCGTCTCGATTGCCGTGCCTACCGGCGCCCACCATGAGGTCGCCTCGATCTTCTTGAAGGCCGGGGTGGACGTCCTGCTTGAAAAACCGATCGCCACGACACTCGCCGAAGCGGACGAACTGATCGCGCTGGCCGGGGCAAAAAAGCTGGTCTTCCAGATTGGCTTCGTCGAGCGGTTCAACCCGGCTGTCGTGGCCCTTCGGACCCTGATGGGGACGCCGCTTTTCATCGAATCCCACCGCCTCCACCCCTTCTTCGAACGGGGCACGGATGTGGACGTCATCCTCGACCTGATGGTCCACGACCTCGACATCATCCTCCATTTCGTCCGTTCCCCGGTAACGACTGTGGACGCCGTCGGGGTTTCGGTTCTCTCCGACAAGGTGGACATCGCCAACGCCCGCCTGACCTTCGCGAGCGGCTGCGTGGTAAACATCACCGCGAGCAGGGTCACGGGAAAGATCATGCAGAAGATCCGGTTTTTCGGAGTCGAAGGCTACCATGCCGTGGATTTCAACAAGCGGGAGCTCGTTTCGCTGAGTCGGCGACGTGGCGCCGGAGGCCAGATCGAAATCACGGAAAATCCCGTGGAGATCAAAGCTACAGACCCGCTGGAGGAGGAGATCCGCTCCTTCGTCCGTGCCGTGGCGGACCGGACGCCCCCGCCGGTATCCGGCAGGGATGGGCGTGACGCGCTGGAACTGGCCCTCCGTATCAACGATGCCATCATCCGAAACCGGGAACGGGCCCCTTTCCTTGCCGGATCATCCGAAGAAGGATGGAAGCAGCCGTGAACGCGCGGAGGGTCATGATCGTCGCCGGAGAGGCCTCCGGGGACCTGCACGGCGGCAATCTGGTCCGGGCCATGCACCAGATCAATCCGGATCTCTCCTTCTACGGCATGGGAGGGAAAAAGATGCAGGCGGCAGGGGTGGAACTCCTGGCCGATGCAGCCGACATGGCGGTGGTGGGACTGACGGAGGTGGTCTTCAAGCTCGGAATGATCCTCCGGGTGATGCGCCGCCTGACGAACACGCTCACAAAAACACCGCCCGCTCTGCTCATCCTGATCGACTATCCGGACTTCAACCTCCCGCTCGCAAGAGCCGCCAGGAAGCGCGGAATCAAGGTTCTCTACTACATCAGCCCCCAGGTATGGGCCTGGCGGAAAGATCGGATCGACATCATTCGGAATACGGTGGACCGGATGGCCGTAATCCTCCCTTTCGAGGAGGAATTTTACCGGAAAGCCGGCGTGGACGTCACCTTTGTCGGCCATCCGCTGCTGGACGAGGTCACGAGAAAATATCCACGAGCCGCGGCGCAGAAACGGTTCGGCCTGCAGGAGGAGGCGGTCACGATCGCCATCCTCCCCGGAAGCAGAAAGTCGGAAGTTGCGAGACTCCTGCCGGAGATGTTGGGCGCCTGCCGGATCCTGATTGAGAAGATCTCCCCGATCCAGTTCGTTCTCCCGCTCGCCGGAACGCTTGCTCCCGATTTTGTCCGGGATATCCTCCGGCAGTTTCCCGTCCGGGTCAACGTTATCCCGGATGAGATGTACGACATCGTCGCCGTCGCCGACGCGGCCATGGTCGCATCAGGAACGGCTACACTGGAGACGGCGCTCCTCGAGACCCCGATGGTCGTCGTTTACAAGGTCTCCGGCCTCTCCTATGCGATCGGTCGGAGGTTCATTCAGGTGGACCACATCAGCCTGGTGAACCTGATCGCCGGGCGGGCCGTGGTCCCCGAGCTGATCCAGAACGACGCAAATCCGGAAAGAATCGCTGCCGAGATGAGGGAGCTTATCACCCGGCACGGCAGAGCGCGGGAGATGAAGCTCGCACTCTCCGGGATCCGGGGGAAATTGGGAACGCCCGGTGCGTCTCAACGGACAGCGCAGATCGCCTGCGACATGCTTTTTAATTAGGGGCAGTGCCCTATTAATTCCGAATTAATAGGGCACTGCCCCTCGTATATTGAAAGAGTGGGGGAGAGAATAAAAGGTGGACATTTTCAAAAGACTCCTGAAACTGGCAAAGCCACATGCGTTCAAGTTTTCGATCGCCATGATCTGCATGCTCGTCACCGGCGCAACAACCTCGGCGCTCGCTTTTCTCGTCAAACCGACCTTAGACGAGATATTTCTAAAGAGAAACGATGGGATGCTTCAGTGGATTCCGCTCGCCGTCGTCGGCATTTATCTCGTCAAAGGGGCATGCAGCTACGCCCAGACGATCCTGATGAATTTCATCGGTCAGCGGATCGTGGCCGATCTGAGAGCGGAACTCTACCGGAAGATCCAGACCCAG
>CAIUXU010000140.1 GCA_903903205.1 uncultured Syntrophobacterales bacterium | reverse complement strand
GTCCGGGCCCCCTTTCCCGTTTACCCGCTGGCGCTTGATTATCTGGCGGGAGCCCTTCAGCCGCTGCATACCGTACGCTTCCTTGACCTCATGTATGCCACGGCCGAGGAGGCTGTGCCGCATGCCATAGCCGAATTTGACCCTGATTGCGTCGGAATATCCATCCGCAACATCGACAACGTCGAAGCCACGCATTCCATGAGTTTCATTGAAGGGTATCGCGATCTCATTCGCATCCTCCGCCGTGCAACCTCGGCCCCACTGATCCTGGGTGGAGCCGGTTTTACCTTGTTCCCCACCCGACTGCTTAAAGAGCTTGGCGCCGATTATGGGGTCGCCGGCGAGGGGGAGCGCCTGACCGCACTCCTCACGGCCCTGGAATCCGGCACAGACCCGCGCCGTTTGCCTGGCGTCGTTACCCCAACCGATGATTACCGGGTGCCCCAACCCTGGAAGGGAACGCCCCGCCGCCTGACAATTCCCGACAACCCTCTTTATGCAGCCTACATCAAGAACGGCGGGATGCTCAACTTGCAGACCAAGCGCGGCTGTCCCTTCCAGTGCATCTACTGCACCTATCCGCTTATCGAGGGACACCATCTGCGGCGCGTCGATCCTCAGGAGGTTGCCGGTACGGCCATACGTCTCATGGAACTCGGCGCCCGATATCTCTACATCACCGATGGTGTTTTCAACTCCGATCCCGACCACTGCCTCGCGATTGCCGACGCATTTTGCGCGGCCGGCATCACGGCGCCCTGGTGCGCTTTTTTCGCTCCGCTGAAAACCCGGGATGACTTCTATCGAAGACTGGCCAAAGCCGGCCTTACACATGTCGAATTTGGGACAGAATCACTTTCAGACCGGATGCTTGGCGCCTATCGCAAGCCTTTTTGCAGAGCGGATGTCATGAAGGCCCATCAGGCATCTCTCGAGGCCGGCCTGCACGTGGCGCACTACTTCCTCCTTGGCGGCCCAAGCGAAACGAGGCAAAGCGTGGAAGAAACCCTCCTGCACGTCGAGTCCCTCGACAAAGCCGTGTTCTTCTTCTTTTGCGGCGTCCGCATCTATCCAGGCACAGAGCTCCACGCCATGGCCGTCTCAAGTGGTCAATTGTCCGCCGGGGCAGATCTGCTTGATCCCGTTTTCTACCACCCCGACGCTATCTCGCCCGCCGAAATCGAAGAAATCATAAAAGAGCGGGCTGCCGGACGTCCAAATTGGGTCGTAGGGTCGGGAGGTGACATCACGAACAAAATCATGGCGCGCATGTATGCCAAAGGCCGTATTGGCCCATTGTGGGAAAAACTGATCCCCTGAAAAGACACAAAATGATTAGAGAAGACCCCAAAACCTATATTGTTTCCTATGGATGCAGTTCCGCCGCCGGAAACTCGGTGGACCGCTACTGGAACGCTCTTAGCGACGGGCGAGATTGCTCCAGACCGGTTTCCCAGGCCGAGGTTGCAGGGAAAATTCCGGAAACAGAAAGTCGTGCAGAGATTCCCCAGGGCTTTCGGGCCTGCCTATGGGCGGAGCGAAGAGGGACGGATGGTGAAGTTTTGTCTGCGTCTGACCTGCTTCAGACCC
>CAIUXU010000139.1 GCA_903903205.1 uncultured Syntrophobacterales bacterium | reverse complement strand
GGAACAGATGGTGGAGGAACGAACAAAACAACTACGGCGGGAAAGTGAAGCACCGCCAGCAGAAGGCGCGGATACCATCTTGTTTGTGGATGATGATCCCATTGTTCTCGCTACATTGAATTACTGCCTGAGAAATACCGGGTATGAAGTATTGACTGCCGATGGTGGCATCCAGGCCCTTGAAATCATGGAGACCAATAAAATAAAGGTCATTGTTTCCGACGAACAGATGGAAGGGATGTCGGGTTCGGAACTGCTTGCGGAGGTACGGCGACGTTTTCCCCATACCCTACGTATTCTGCTGAGCGGCCATATCACGCCGGAAATGGCAATGCGGGCCGTGAACGAAGGTGGAATCTACCGGTTTCTCGCCAAACCCTTTGATTATGTCCAGCTACGCTCTACACTTTTTACTGCAATCGAAAAATATAACTCGGATTCCGAAAAACGTCGTCTGGTGGAAGAGCTGCTAAAAGCTGAAAAGTCTCTTCAGGCAACACTCGACGGACTTGCGAGCCATATTGCCCTGCTTGATGCCAATGGCGCGATCCTGTTCGTGAACAAGCCATGGCGAGAGTTTGCAAAACAAAACAGCGCTACCAGCGATTCTGTCTACGAGGGTGTGAACTATCTGAAAGTCTGCGACGAAGCCACAGGCGAACGCTCCGGAGGGGCGGCCCGTTTTGCCGCGGGAATACGCGCAGTTCTCTCCGGAGAGATGGACCAGTTCATTTGTGATTATCCGTGCGATGCGCCCGGCAAGGCGCGATGGTTCGTCGGCCGCGTGTCGTCATTTGAAGACGAAAAACCGCGGCGCAATGTTGTCGTTTCACACATGGACATCACCGACCGCAAGCGGGCGGAGAAAGCGGTGCAGGAGGCCCATGACCTGCTGGAGCAGCGGGTGGAGGAACGAACGATACAACTGCAAGAGTCACTCTCGCAAGCTGAAGGACTCACCATCGCCGCCGATGTGGCCAACCGGGCGAAGAGCCTGTTTGTCGGCAACATGAGCCACGAGCTGCGAACACCCCTGAGCGCGGTTCTCGGCATGACGGAACTGCTGTTAAACACTCCCGTCTCGGACCAGCAGCGCGACTATGCGGAGAAAATCAGGAAGAGTGGCGAGGCGCTGCTGAACGTCATCAGCAATATTCTCGATTTTTCAGAGATCGAGGCCGGCAGGATGGCTCTCGAAAGCGTTCCCTTCTCCGTGGAAGCCATCATCCGTTCCGTGGTGAAGCTCTTCGAACCCAGGGCGGTGGAAGAGAAGATCGAATTCCACACCACCCTGGACCCGGAGATTCCCGTCCTGCGGGGCGATCGCCAGCGCCTGACCCAGGTGGTCAGCAACCTGGTGGGAAACGCCGTCAAGTTCACGCAGGCGGGGGAGATCCGGGTTGCGGTGAAAATTCTGCGGCGGACAGGGGAGGAGATTGATCTGGCGATTGACGTGCAGGATACAGGAATCGGCATGACGGAGGAGGAGATTTCGCGGCTGTTTATGCCATTCAGTCAGGGCGTGTTACTGTCCGCCCTAAAGGAGCCGGGGATGATCGGCCTAATGGCGCCACCCAATGGGTTTTTTTTTGGGTTTCGGGGTTGGTTAAAAATAGCTTAAAAGACCCCTTTTG
>CAIUXU010000138.1 GCA_903903205.1 uncultured Syntrophobacterales bacterium | reverse complement strand
GCCATTGTGGGGCGTGGCGCTCAGGAACAGGCGGTGCTCAGGGCAATCTCCTGAGAAGAGAGTTCGAGGACCAGTGCCTGGGGCGGGTTGCGGCGGCAGAAGCGGGGCGGGTTTGTGCGTGCGTTGATTTCCCTTTTCAGACGTCGCAGGACAACCTGCTGGATGCGCTCCCTTTCCGCTTTTTTCAGTTCGTCCGTCTGGCTGAACCGCACGGGATCGAGGATTTCGAGCAGTCCCGTGAAACTGCGGGTGTGGCCATTGTGGGGCGTGGCGCTCAGGAACAGGCGGTGCTCGAACTGGGGCGCCAGGAGGCGCAGCATGCGGCAGAGATCGCTGTCATCGCCGAAGGGTGAGGGCATCAGGTTGTGGCATTCATCGACGATAAGGAGATCCCACGGCAGGTGCGGTGAGCCTTCCGGCGTCCGGCAGGCGGCCAGGAACTGGGTGAGAACATCCTCCTGCCGCAGGTAGTGGTAAGAGGCGATAATGCGGCTGAAGGAACGCCAGGGGTTGGCGTCCATGCCGAGGCGACGGTGCAGGGCATTGGTTTCTGCCCGATCCACAAGATCAAACGGCAGGGAGAACTTCTCCCACATTTCGTCGCGCCACTGGAGTCGGAGCGAGGCCGGAGTCAGGATCAGGACGCGCTGTATCCGCCGCCGCAGGAGGAGCTCGCTCAGGATCAGTCCCGCCTCGATGGTCTTGCCGAGGCCGACGTCGTCGGCAATAAGGAGATTAACCCGAGGCATCTGAAGGGCCTTCAGGAGCGGCACGAGTTGGAAGTCTTCGACCTGCACGGCCCCATGGAAAGGGCTGGAGATGGGCAGACGGTCGAGGGGACCGCCGCCGGCCGGATCAAGAAAGGGCGTCGCAGCGGTCCAGCGGGCAGCCCGGAGCAGGGCGTCAAAGTCTTCCGACGGCATCGGATCGGTCGCGACGGCATCCGGGAGCGCCGTGGGTTCGAGGAGGACCTTCCGCGGTTCAAGTTCCCAGAGAAGCTGTTCCTCGGCGGGGAGCTGGTCATCTTTATAGTCGAGATGGACGAGGTGGAGCCGCCCCTCCTGGCCGTCGAAAGGTTCAACGGCGGAGACGATCCCCCGGCGGTTTCGCACCGTGGCGAACATTCCAGGGCGGGGAACTTGAGAGGCGCCTGTGGCGTTCATTGAGAGGGGGGTTCCGTTACGCTCATCCATCTTCTCCGGGTTCGCCGAAAAATCAGCGTCTGTGTCTAAGACAATGGAACAATTGAATGATTTGGCGATTTGCCGGCGGTTCGTTCAAGTTCACTCCATATTTCTATGGAAACATCATCCATCCCCAAACAGCAGGCATAACCGAAAGCTGGGTATTCATACACGCGCCTTCAGTGAAAGGCAAATAGAAAGATGAATGAGGAAGGGGGGCAGAATTCAAGAGCATCAACCAACAATTTGATGCGTACCCTTATCTTTGAAAAATAGTCATCGATGCGATAACAATCTTTTGGAATATTGGGTTCTGCTGATCTCGAAATCCAGTATTTGAGCCCTCTGTCTGGGGCTGACGCTGTGGAGCATATCGCGCAGGCAATCAATCCGGACGCCACCGTCCTGCATGGTTGGACCCACTGCCTGTAGGCCATGTTGCAACAACAAATCGGCCCGGGCGATGAGTTCCTTTTCTTCCCGCCGATACCACAGGAGCGCCTTTCTGCCAAACAGCAGCGTTTTGAGATCGCTTTCAAGATTTTTCGGTTTTATCGTGATCAGCCAGCCATCTCCTCCCGGATCGGAGATGATCAGTTCCGGCTCCTTCTTCAAACGGAGATTTACCGTCTGAATGGAGCCGGAAAGTGGAGCAACAACAGGCAGGATATAATCATCCTGGATGACATGGGCGCAGCACTCTCCCTGTCCGTAAAAGCTCCCGGCCTGGGGAAGGATGACGACCTTTACATTGGCAATCAGTTGGGCCAGCAGGTCATCGATTCCTACCTTTACCTTCTCGGGATTTTCCACCTGCACCCAGCAATGATCAGGATGATAGAAGACAGATCCACTGATGGCATCACTTTTCAGCGACTCTTCCATCCCATTCTCCTCCGAAGGGGAGACCTTGTGGCAAGGTCTCCCCCAATCATCTTCACCCACTTCCTCATCTTTGATGGCCTGGTCAAGGGGGCAGGCTTCACAATGATAGCTTCTATCGCAAAGTTTGTACGATATGAATCCG
>CAIUXU010000137.1 GCA_903903205.1 uncultured Syntrophobacterales bacterium | reverse complement strand
GTATCGCCCTGGGTGAATCCGGTGAAAATCCGCGAAAGCTCCTCCTCCGTCATGCCGATGCCGGTATCCTGCACGCCAATTGCCAAATCCACCTCCGCCTCGGTCCGCCGCAGAATTTTGACGGTAACCTGGATCTCGCCTTTCTTCGTGAACTTGACGGCGTTGCCCACCAGGTTGTTGATCACCTGGGTTAGCCGATGGGCGTCGCCCCGCAGGGCGGGAAGTTCAGGGTCGACGGCGGCGTGGAGCCCGATCTTCTCTTCCGCCGCCGGGGAACTAAAAAGGTTTACGACATTGGCGATCACCGCTTCCACAAAAAAGGGTGCGTTTGAAAGGGCCATATTTCCGGCCGAGATCTTTGAAAAATCGAGGATATCGCTGACAACGGCCAGCAGCGCCCTGCCGCTTTTCCGGATGGTCTCCGCATAGCTGCGCTGTTTGTCCGTGACGGGGGTGTTTAACAGCAGATCCGTCATGCCAAGGACCCCGCTCAGGGGTGTTCGCAGCTCGTGGCTCATGTTTCCGATAAACAGACTCTTTGCCCGGTTGGCTGCCTCGGCCTGGATGGTGAGTTCTTCAGCATGAGAGAGTGATTCCTGCAGTTGTTTTGTCCGTTCCTCCACCCGCTGTTCCAGCAGGTCATGGGATTTCCGGAGCTCTTCCGCCAGGCGACGTTTTTCAGCATCCGAGTCATATTTTTCGGTTGCCGCAAAAAGGGCAAGGCGCAGCATGCCATCATCCCACGGCTTGGTGAGAAACCGGTAAATTCCGCCATCGTTCACGGCCCGGGTGGCCGCGTCCAGCGTGGCGTGGCCGGTGAGCAGAATCCGCAGCGTATGGGGAAAACGTCTTTGCACCTCCGCCAGCAGTTCCGAACCCTTCATCCCGACCATCTGTTCGTCGGAGACAATGACCTTTATTTTTGTGGTCTCCATGATCGAAAGGGCCTCGCTGCCGCTTCCAGCGGTCAACAGTTCATATCCGGTATTTCGCAGGGAGCGGGTCAATGCAGAGAGAACACTCGACTCATCATCCACCAGCAAAACGGTATCGATTCCATCGGTTGGCGGCGCTTCGGTCTCCTGCCGCAGTTGCTTTGCTCGTTCCTCCACCGCCTGCACCAGGCGGTCATGGGCCTCTTTCTGCTTTCGCCTGGTGATGTCGCGAAGAAAAACAACCAGACGCCCGCCCTCAACAGGATTGTACTGAGCGCTGACTTCAACATCAAAAATGCTCCCATCCTTGCGGCGAATCAAATCCTCAAAAAGAGCCTCTCCTCCCGTTGTCATAATATTTTCGATGGTGGCTGCGACTTTCTCGTCTGACCCGTCGGCTGTTAAATCCTGAATGCGCATGGTCAGCAATTCCTGCTCGCTATAGCCGCTCATCTTGCACCAGGCGTTGTTGACTTCCAGCAGGCGTCCCTGCATGGTTACCAGCACGAATCCGTCCATGGCGGTCTGCAGAATGGTTCGGTGCCGTTCTTCACTCTCTCGCAGGCTTGCTTCGGCGGCGCCAAGCAGCCGTTCATTTTCCAGATCACGGAACAGGCGCTGGAAAGCGCCAGGCAAAAGATCAATAAAATCCAAATTTTTTACCAGATAATCCACAGCGCCGAGCTTCATCATCTCCACGGCCAACCGCTCGTCCCCCTGCCCCGTCATGACGATGAAGGGGCAGGGGACCCGGAGTCCACGCTCGTTCAGGGCTTTGATGATATCGCGCCCGGTCATGTCGGGGAGTTTCTGGTCGAGCAGCAAAGCCAGACCGGGATCGGTTTTGACGCGTTCGAGGGCCTCAGCGCCGGTCGCAACGCCGTCCGCCTCATATCCGGCCTTGCGAAGGGCTTTCAGGATCAGATTCCTCAGGGCTTCGTCGTCCTCCACGATCAACACACGCATGGGCCTTGCCCCATCGTCCGTGGTCATTTTTCGCTCTCCTTCCATTCCATGCACCCTCGCAATCAAATAGTGAACACACCCTACATGCTTCCGGCTTGGTTGTCTCCTTTAATGTTCGGCACTTCCACGACAGCCAGAAAGAGGCCCAGTTGTCGAACGGCATTCATAAAATTCTCGTAATCAATGGGCTTGACGATGTAATTGTTGCACCCCAGGGCATGACATTTTGCCACCTCCCGGGGGTCGTCGGTCGTGGTGATCATGATGACCGGGATCTTGCGCAGCTCCGGGTCGGCCTTCGCCTGCGCCAGCACCTCCATCCCGTCGAGTCTCGGCATGTGAATATCGAGCAGCAAAACGTAGGCCGTTCCCAATTTCCGTTTTGCTCCATCGCCCTTCCGGAGCAGAAAATCCATGATCTCCTGCCCGTCTTTAAAGTGCAGCATTTCATTTGCGATGCCGGCGCGCACCAGATTTTTCCGAATCAATCCCGCATGTCCCTCATCATCCTCGGCAATAAGGATCACAACTTCATTTTTCATTTTTTCTCCCCTTTCGTCGGCACATGTATCACAAAACCATATCCATTGTAACGGCAGGCAGCGCCAGGGAGAAGCGGCTGCCTTCGCCGGGTTTCGATTCGACCCAAACTTCTCCTTCGAGCCTGCCCATGACCTGCCGGACAATGGCCAATCCCAGGCCCTCTCCCTTGCTCTTCGCCGGTTCAAGCCGGTGGAAAAGCTCGAAGATCTTATTCTGGTGCGCAGGCGCAATGCCGACCCCATTGTCCTCCACGCAATAGACGGCGCGTTTTCCATCGACAACACCGCTGATCCGGACGACGCCGGGGCGGTTTGGATCAAGGTATTTCAGCGCGTTGCCGAGGAGGTTGGCAAACACCTGGCTCACCTGAACCGCGTCTCCCCGGCACGGCGGCAGTTCGGCGACGTCCAGTACGACCCCGGCTTTTCGGATCTGGAAATCGCTCGCGGCAACGACCCCGGCGACCAGCTCGTTCATGTTGAGCGGGGCAGTCGTCAGCGTCGCCCGACCGGCACGCGACAGCTTCAGGAGTCCCGTCAGGAGCGTATCCATTTGCATCGTACTGCCCCGGATGTAGCGCAGGGCGGTGGACATCTCTCGCACCTGCGGCAGCGTTGCGGCCAGGAGGGCTTCACTGGATGCGTGGTCGGCAGTGAGCGCTTTTTCGAGTTCAGTGATCGCAT
>CAIUXU010000136.1 GCA_903903205.1 uncultured Syntrophobacterales bacterium | reverse complement strand
CGGCCCTGATGATCAATCCGGGAAAGGTCCGCGATTATTTCGGACGGGAAAAAGTCACCCGGAGGGGCAAACCCACCATCATGGTTCCTACCACCTCGGGAACCGGGGCCGAAGTGACCAAACACGCCATTTTTCTCGACTCGGAGGCCATGGTGAAAAAAGCGGTGGCGTCGAATGCACTGCTGCCTGATGTAGCGATCGTTGACCCGGAGCTGACCTATTCCTGCCCACGCGAAGTTACCGCCGCGTCGGGGATCGACGCCTTCATTCATGCCGCCGAACCGTTTGTTTCCAAAAATGCCAATCCCATAACCGACGCCCTCTCCCTGCAGGCGGTCGGCATCATTACCCGATGGCTTGGGGCTGCCGTGGCTGATGACGCGGATGTGGAGGCACGTTACTGGATGTCCATGGGCAGCCTTATCTCCGGCATGGTGCTCAACAACGCCGGAACCAGCCTGGTTCATGCCATGGCCTATCCGATTGGCGGCGAGTTTCATACCCCCCACGGCATCTCGCTGACGGTGCTTTTGGTCTCCTGCTTCGAAGCGATATTGCCTGCCAGGACGGAGAAGTTTGTGCAGCTCGCCGGGGCCATGGGCGAACCGGCGGCGGGTCGGCCCCCGCGTGAGGCGGCCCGGCTTGCCCTGGATGCGGTGACCCACCTGCTCAAAAGCGCCGATCTTCCCTCCTCTCTTCCGGAGATTGGAATTACCGACCGGTCCAAGGTTCCCCGCTGGGCGGTGGAAGCCCATGCGGAGCGAAGGCTTCTCGGTCGCTGCGTCCGGAATCTTACAGTCCCGGATATAGAAAAAATATACATGCGTGCCTTCGATCCCCGCTGATCGGCCAAGAAACGAAACCTTACGGTGCTGATATGACTATCGATCGGTTGAGCGGGGCTTTTCTGATGCTTCTGGGCCTGTTTGTCGTCTGGGAGCGAAGGGTGTTGCCGCTGGGGAGCGCAAGCCGTCCCGGTCCCGGCTATTTCCCGCTGTTGCTTGCGATTCTGCTGATTATTCTCGGCGCGATCCTGATCCTGCGCGGAAAAGATGCGGCGAAGATTCGGGCCCTCGCCTGGCCGGAGGCGCCGCACGCGGCTGCGATTTTGGGCTGTTGTCTCTTCATCTCGCTGTTCATGGAGACGATCGGCTATCGCCTGACCCTGCTTTTGACACTGGGATTTCTGTTCGGCGTCATGGAGCGAATCAAGGTATGGTTGACACTTGCCTTGACCTTCGGCTTCTCGCTCGGCACGTTTTGGCTCTTTGATTCCCTGCTCCGGGTTCCGTTGCCGAGGGGGGGGTGGGGTTTCTGATGGAAGCAACTTTTCAGAATCTGGTTCTCGGTTTTGCAACAGTCTTTACACCAACCAACATGCTTTATTCCCTGGCGGGCTGCCTGATCGGGACGATGGTCGGGGTCCTGCCGGGGGTGGGGCCTCTGGCCGGGATCAGCATGCTCCTCCCAACCACGTTCGGGTTGGATACCACCTCGGCGATCATTCTGCTGGCCGGAATTTACTACGGGGCGATGTATGGCGGGTCAACCACTTCGATTTTGATGCGCATTCCCGGAGAGGCGGCTTCGGTGATGACATGCATTGACGGGTATGCCATGGCCCGGAAGGGCCGAGCAGGACCGGCCCTGGCCATTGCCGCCCTCGGCTCCTACGTAGCGGGAACGCTGAGCGTCGTTGGGTTGATGTTTCTGGCCCCACCGCTCGCGCAGTTTGCACTGGGTTTCGGGCCGCCGGAATATGTCTGCCTTCTCGTTTGCGGTCTGGTTGTTTTGAGCTACATGACGGGCGGGTCTATCGTCAAGAATCTCTCCATGATCTCGCTTGGCCTGATGGCCGGGATGATCGGGATCGACCAGATGTCCGGCTATTTCCGCTTTTCCTATGGCATCACGGCCCTGGGAGATGGGGTCGGCCTGGTTCCGGTTGCGGTTGGCCTGTTCGGGATTTCGGAGATCCTGGCCACAGCCGGCAGCCCGGAAATCCGGGAGGTGCTGAAACCCCGCTTTCGCGATCTTCTCCCCTCAAAACAGGAGCTCAAGGATTCCATCGGCCCGATCGGCCGGGGGACGGTCCTGGGATTTCTGATCGGAATCATTCCTGGATCGGCCCATATCATCTCGACGTTTGTATCCTATGCTTTGGAGCGGAGGATTTCCAAACATCCGGAGCGGTTCGGGCAGGGGGCAATCGAAGGGGTGGCCGGTCCGGAATCGGCCAACAATGCGGCCAGCGAGGGGGCCCTGGTGCCGCTGCTGGCTTTGGGTGTGCCGACCGGCCCCGTCCCTGCGGTTCTTCTTGCGGCGCTCATGGTCCACGGGATCACTCCCGGTCCGCTTTTCATCAAGGAACAGCCGGTGGTGTTCTGGGGGTTGATTGCGAGCATGTACATAGGCAACCTGATGCTGCTGCTTCTCAATCTGCCCATGGTGGGTATTTTTGTCAATCTGCTGCGCGTTCCGTACCGTATCCTTTATCCGACGATCCTGCTCTTCTGCGTTGTTGGCGTCTATGCGGTCAATTCCAGCATGGTGGATGTGGGCATCATGACCGTGATGGGTGTCCTCGGATACCTGCTTAGAAAAATGGATTTTGAAACAGCGCCGCTGGTGCT
>CAIUXU010000135.1 GCA_903903205.1 uncultured Syntrophobacterales bacterium | reverse complement strand
GTAACCATAATCAATCCTCCTTTGTGTTCAATGGCTGAATGCTAGCGATAAAAAATTCAAATGTCAAATGTGACGATCTCGTCTGAGACGACCTCGTCAAAAGTCGTCACACCGGTGAAAACCGGTGTCCAGTGTTTTTGTAACACTTTGAAATCTCTGGATTCCGGTGTTCACCGGAATGACGTTTTTGGGGCATTTTCGACTTTTGACGAGATCATCATTTTTTATTTATTGAAATCGTGAGTCGAAGCCGATGGTTTTTTGTAGCGGTTTAACCCATTTCTTCTATCCAATTCCTATTCACGATCCAGCACCTCCCGCACCTTGGCGGCCAAGTCTCCTCTGGAGAAGGGCTTCTGGATGAAATGCACCCCTTCGTCAAGGACACCATGGTGGGCGATGACATTGGCCGTATAGCCCGACGTAAACAAGCATTTGAGATGTGGATAGAGGGCCAACAGTTTTTTTGCCAGATCCCGCCCGTTCATCCCGGGCATCACCACATCGGTCATGAGCAGATGAATCTCACCTGAGTTCTCTCCCGCCAAACGGATCGCCTCACCCGGCGTGCCGGCAGGCAGCACCCGGTAGCCCTGAGTTGAGAGCAGGAGCTTGCTCAGCTCCAGTAGTGCCGGCTCGTCCTCCACCAACAGGATGGTCTCTTGCCCGCGCATGATCGGTTCCTGTGGTTTTTCCGTCCGTGCCTGTTCTGTCTTACCCATGTGCCGAGGCAGATAAATCTTGAAGGTCGTGCCCTGATCCGGTTCGCTGTAGACATTGATGAAGCCGCTGTTTTGTTTGACGATACCATAGATCGTGGCCAGACCGAGACCCGTACCTTTCCCAATCCCTTTGGTTGTGAAAAACGGCTCAAATATTTTATCTACGGTCTCTCTATCCATGCCACAGCCATCGTCGCTTACGGTGAGCAGGGCATACTCTCCAGGGGTAAAGCCAGGATGATCGGTGCAATATGTGTTGTCGAAGTCGATATTTTCTGTTTCGATGGTTATCCTGCCAACACCAGCTATGGCGTCGCGGGCATTGATACACAGGTTTGCCAGAATCTGGTCGAGTTGGGATGGATCTATGTTGACAGGCCAAAGATGAGCTGCCGGCAGCCATGCCAGATTGATATCCTCACCGATAAGACGCTGCAGCATTTTGAGCATCCCCGAAATGGTATCGTTCATGTCGAGCACTTTTGGGGAAACCACCTGCTTGCGCGCGAAGGCCAGGAGCTGGCGCGTGAGGTCAGCGGAGCGATTGGCGGCATTCCTGATTTCCTGGAGATCGGCATGGAGCGGCTGAGCAGGATCAACCTGGTCCAAGGCTATCTCGGCATGCCCGAGGATCACTCCCAGCATATTGTTGAAATCGTGAGCGACACCACCAGCTAACCGACCCACTGACTCCATCTTCTGAGCCTGCTGGAGTTGCGCTTCAAGTTTAGCCCGCTCCTCCTCCGCCCGCTTGCGGTCAGTAATATCGGCGAAGATGCAAGCAAACTGTTTGGGCGCGGACTGAAAGGCGGTCACCTCGAAATGTTTTCCCAGTTCAACGGCGTAGTTTTCGAACAAGACCGGTTCACCGGTAAGCGCAACCCTGCCGTAAGTCTCGATCCAGTACCGCTCAGTTTTGGGCAACACACCAAGGACAGTCCGACCCACAAGTTCTTCCGCCTTCAGGCCAGTCATATGTTCGAAGGCCGGATTGACGGCCAGGAAGCGGTAGTCAATCGGAAGTCCCTCTTCGTCGCATATGATCTCGTGCAGCGCGAAACCGTCTATCATCTCGCGGAATAGCGTCCGGTAGTTTTCTTCTGCCTGTTTACGCACGGTGATATCATCAATGGATGCAACCATCCCGTTTACTTGGCCGCTTGCATCGATCATCGGCGCACCATTGATCGAGAGCAATATTCGTTTCCCATCAGGCCATTGAATCGCATGCTGAACATCAAAAACAGCTTTCCCCGTAGACATGACCAAGGTGAATGGAAGCCTGTCCTCGGGGAATGGCTTTCCGTCGAGAGCGGAAATGCACCACGTCGGTGCATTATAGGTTAGTTGGGAACCCTGGTCTTTGGCAAGACCCAGTATGGCGATGGCTTTTGAGTTCGCAAAGGTGATTCTTCCCATGGAATCGACGGTTGTTATTCCCACAGGGCTGGTTTCCATTATATTCGCAATGAGATTGCGCTCCTTGCCCACTTCCTCCTCCGACTGCCTGCGGTCGGTGATGTCACGGTAATTCATTAAGACGCCGTGGATAAGGGGGTCATTTGTAAGATTAACAGCGGTGAGTTCTATCAACTTGTAGCTCCCATCCTTACATTTATACCTGTATTCCACTGTTTTTACAGAATTGTCTTCATCAAGAAGCGTAAAGAACTCTTTCTGTATGCGATCGATGTCCTCGGGATGAACCGTTTCCCATCCATCGGCGCCGACAAGGTCTTCGGGCTGCCAGCCGAACCATTTCTTGATATTCGGGCTCTTGTATTTCAGGGTTCCATCTTTATCCATTATCGCGATTACATCCGATATATTAGCAAGCATTCTCTTTTGCCTGTCTTCACTCTCCTGCAACGCTTCTTCTCGTTTCCCCAAGGTTTCCAGCAGGTGATTGAAGCCGCCAATGAGTTTGCCGATTTCGTCTTCCCTTGTGATGGGTAGGGGGTGTGATGGCTGGTCTGAATCCGACAGGGCGGCCAGTGTCCCGATGGTGGTAAATATGGGTGCAAGTTGACGTTTTAACATCCACCACGTCAATACACCCAGCAACAGGGTCAGGAAGATCGTCGCCAAGAGCACTCGCTTCTGCAAAGCATGGACCGGGGCAAAGGCTTCTTCCGTGGGCATTCTGGCAACAATAAACCAGCCTGCCATGGGGATTTGTTTCGCAGACAGCAACACCTCTAAACCACGGGAATCCACTACAACACCAGACCCCTCAAAGCCTTGCAGGTATCGGTCGAACAACGGGTTTATTCCGGGAGCGGCGATCGGCTGCATGATACGGCTCTTATCGGTGCCAGTGACAATCAGCTTGTGTTGCGGCGCTATGAGCTGATAACCGCCAGTCTTGCCGTAGCGGCTTTCTGTAACCTTATCCAGAAAATTGGGCAGGCGCAAGTCGGTTACTCCAGCAATAACACCAATAACCTTTTCCTGTGCATCGCGAATGGGAACGGCTATGACGAAAGCCGGAGCATGCATTAGCTTGCTCATGACCGGCCTGCCGATTGTCACTTTCCCTTCCTTGAGCGGGCCGATGATGTAATCTCTTTCCATGAAATTGGCCCCAAGACGTCCAGGCAGGGGAGGAAATTCGGCAATCACTGTCCCATCAAGACCCCCGACTGCGACACCATTGTTAAACAGCAAATAAAAAATCGGCTGGTCTTCCAGCAATGTTTGGAGGTTTTTGGGATTGCTTATCATGGCTGGGGTAATTCTTTTGGCAATGGTTTTCAACGCTTCTACCCGCGCGCCAAACTCGGCGTTCACTTCTGCTGCTATAAAAGAAACTGTCGAAAATTGTTGTTCACCCAACAGGTGCTCCATATCCTTGTGGAGCATCTGGCCACCATAAAACGCCAGTGACCAGATGCCGATCAGGAAAATGGACAGTGTGAAGATAATCACCCTCGTCTTGAGCGACCGCCACTGAAAGATTGCACTGAATGTCGTTGGTGGTCTGTGTGTTGTCGTTGTCATTTGCGGCTCCCTTTACTTCCTGCCAATCAGGGTTTGGTTGGTCATCTGGCTCAGTTCTTTCAGTATTAAGGGGTTTCTCAGAAAATTCATGATTCAAATGGAACTTAAAGGCGCAGCGGCTCGCCGATCGCCTGCCAATACGGCAGCGCGACGAACAGGACCACCAGATAGGCGACGAGCGTCATCCACAATCCAAAACGGAAGATTTCCATCGCCGTAAGGTGGCCCCTTTCATAGACCACCAGGGACGAGGCGCTCTGCGCCGGATAATACAGGACGGCATCGCCGGCAATCATCACCGCAAGCCCGCAGATGGCGGGGTTGAGCCCTGTGGCCGAGCCGATCGACATCGCAATCGGGATGGTCGTCGCCAGGAAACCGGCGATGTTGGGGATGAGCAGGCGGAGCAGCGCGGCGGCCAGGAGCAGCACGACCACGACAAGGATTGGCTGTTGCGAAAATGCCGGCATCCCGCGCACGATCATCTCCGCGATCCAGGCGCCGGCGCCGCTGCCGTCGAGCGCACGGGCCAGCGACAGCGAGGAGGCGATCACAAAAAAATTGGCCCAGCCAAAACCCTGCTCAAACTCCTTCCATGTTAGCACCCCGATCCCCGGCGTCAGCAGGCAGGCCCAGGCGAGAATCGCCGGCAGGGCGGGATTCCAGTGATGCCAGGCATCCGTCAGCCACAGCAGTGAAGCCCCGATAGTAATTACAAGCGTCCGGATCTCCTTTCCGGAGAAAGGCTGCGGTTCACTGGTCGGCAGCGAAGAGAGCGGCACGTGGAATCCCTTGCGGTGGAGCAGATAAATCAGGAGGGCGCCAATGACGAGCAGCATGCCATAGGGCACGCACATGAGCGTAAGCCAGCGGCCCCAGGAGATTCCGCCGATCAGCGAGGCCGCCAAAACCGGGGTGATTCCGCCGGTCAGCAGTATGGTGGAGGCGAGACGGTTGATCGAGCCAAGCGCCAGCATGATCGCCTTGGCAAGCGGCGCGCCTTTGGGCACATGGCCGAGGTCCAGCGCCTGTTCATAGACGAAAATGAGAATGCCCGTCCGGGTGGTCGCCGACGGGAGCAGAAGCGTGAGCAACGGAAATGATAGCAACATTTCCACGTAAAGCGCACGCGAACTTCCCTCGCAGCGCCGGAGAAAAAAACGGGCCACCCGCTCGGCAAGGCCGCTTCGCAACACCGCAAGGCCAATGGTCAGCACGCCGATCAGGAAGTAGGCCACCGGTTCAGCAAAACCCACCAGCGCTTCCGGCAAGCCCGGCACACCCCGGGAGAGCACAAGCGCGATCACAAGCAGTATCCCGGTCACAGCGGCAGGAATCGCATCGGTGCACCACAGACCGATCGCCAGAACAGCCACGGCCAGAACGCGCTGCCCCGCAACGGAGAGACCGGCAGGCGTCGGCAGGGCCATCAGGGCCACCGACAATCCCGCCAGAAAAACGGTGATCAGGAGTGCCCGCCATTCATTTTTACTTGCGTTTGGGCCGCCGTTGTTCGTTTCGCTGCTTTCGCTTTTCCGACTGGATTCCATGGGATGAACCGTTATGAGGATGAACCGGGCGAAGCAAAGCGGGCCGCGATCCGGAGCGCATCCACCAGACTCTCCGGGTTGGCCCGGCCCTCGCCCGCCTTGCCGAAGGCGGTCCCGTGGTCCACGGAAACCCGGATGATGGGCAGACCGCAGGTGATGTTGACGCCGGAAATGCTTCCCCATGTGTTGGTTTTGGCGTCGTACTGGAAGCCGATGAGTTTTGTGGGGATATGCCCCTGGTCGTGGTACATGACCACCACCAGATCGTATTGCCCGCCTTGCATCTTGGAAAAGATTGTGTCGGGGGGACTGGGCCCCTCGACGTTGATCCCTTCCGTGCGGACTTGCAGGATGGCCGGTTCGATCTCCTCGATCTCCTCGCGGCCCATAAGGCCAGCCTCCCCCGCATGGGGGTTCAGCCCCGCCACGGCGATCCGCGGGTTTTCCACCCCAAGCTTCCGCACGGCATCGTGTCCCAGCCGGATGACCCGGCAGACGCGCTCCTTCTTTACGCGATTGCAGGCCTCGCGCATCGATATATGGGTGGAGACATGGATCACCCGGAACTGGTCGTTCGCCAGCATCATCGCGTAGTCTTTCGTATGGGTGAATTCGGCGTAAATCTCTGTATGTCCGGCATACTGGAAACCGGCCAGGTTGATGGCTTCCTTGCTGATCGGCCCGGTCACCGTGGCGTCGATTTCGCCGGCCATGGCCAGGTCGATCACCTTCCTGACGTATTCAAAGGAGGCTCGGCCCGTTTCTGCGGCGGCGACCTTGTGCCGAATGGCGGCCGGCTCGATGTTCTTCAGATCCAGCACATCCATGACGCCGCACCGGTAGAGACCCTCCCCGGGGGTATTCACAGCGCGGACTTCAAGCTCCAGCCCGGAAAATCGGACGGCCTCCCGCATCATCCGCGACTCCGCGACCAGCAACGGTCTGCACATCTCATAGATCTCCGGCATGGCCAGGGTCTTCGCCGCAATCTCCGGCCCGATCCCCGCCGGATCGCCGACACTGATTCCGATCAATGGTTTTTTCATGGGTTCCCTCATAAATTTCCTCATAGATTCTCTTGCAGATTTCCTTATTGCATCTACCCGATTTTGTCCACCGTTGTTTCCGCCAATCTTGTCGCCCCTTGCCCATGTCCCGGCTATAGGGGAACGATCAGCCGTTCCATCACTCGCACCAGGGTGTCATCCTCTCCGAAAGCGCCGGCCTTGGTGACGACAGCGAGCCCATCCCAGCGTCCGCCCCGCAGGCGCCCGCGGACGCTCCCCCCCGGCAGCTCCCCTTCGATCTCCAATCCCGTGAGGTCCAACCGTTGCAGAACAGCCAGCGCCGTATCCCCGCCGGTCAGGATCAAGGCCAGATCGTCGTGGGCGTTCACCTGTGCCGCTTCCAGAGCCGCCACCGCGACATCGGCCAGCAGGCCGGTGATCCGCTGATGAAGCGGAATGTTATCATCTCCGGCTACGGAAAGCCGTTCGGTAATGGTCCTGAAGATGACGGAACCGCATGTCAGCGCAATCCCGATCCGGCCTGCAAACTGCTGCCGCTCATCCGCAGCGCCTCCGCCATTTTCGTCCAGAAACGAGCGGGGAAGCTCGAACACGGCAAGGCCGGCTTCCTCGAGTCGCGCCGATTGCAGGCGGGCCACAGCAGAGGCGCTGCCGCTGACGATGAAGAGATGGCGGAAGGTCCTGCCTGCCGCCGGACCCTCAGGAACAAGGCTGACCTCGTTGGAAACCAGCCGTTTGGCGATCTCCCCGGCCAGGCCCGCGGAACCGGCGAGCAGCGGCATCCTCTCCATCGCGAAGGCAACATCGGCAATTACAGCCAGATCCCGGCGGCTTACCGCATCGAAGACGATGATCCGTCGGCCCGCCTTTCGCTCTTTTTCCACCGCCCGCCGCAGGGCTTCCGTCCCGGACGCCACATCGGTCCAATCAATCCGCCCGACGGGTAGCGAGGTCTGCCGGGCCAGCAAATTGACGACATTGGATTCCCGGACGGGCGAGGCTGCATCCGCTGCGGCCTCCGTGAGTGCTATCGGTTTTTCGCCTACCATCATGATTCCAGCCTTTAGAATCCGGTTCTGCTCCGGGTAGGAGGGAGCCAGAAAACAGAGCGGGAGAGACGTTTCCCGCAGGATGGCATCGATCTCGGCGCCGACATTTCCGCGCAGCGTGGAATCGATCTTCTTGTAAAGAATCGGGAATTCTTCCGGTGCGAAACTCTTCAGAAGTTTGGAAATCGTTTCCGCTGCCTTGACCGGCGAGAGACCCCGGGAGATTGTGTTGACGACCAGAAGATCCGGCTCCTGCGTTGCATGGTCGGCAAACGGCGCGGAACCGTCCGCCCCGAAGGAGAGCAGCAGCGTCTTCAGCCCCCGCTTTGCAAACTTCACACCGGTATCGGCCCCGCCGGTCAGGTCATCGGCGATGATCAGACAGCGTTGTTTTTCCAGTTTTCGGGTGGGTTCGTTCATAGGTTGTAAACTCCAATTTTCCAAGCGCCTTTTTCACGGAAAGCCGGATTGCGCGTTCTTGCCCAGCAACGTATTAGAGGCTGTCCCAGTTGTTTTTTTGCCGCACTGGTATTATATCCGCAGAATTATGACGACCTCGTCAAAAGTCGTCACACCGGTGAAAACCGGTGTCCAGCGTTTTTGTAACACGCTGAAATTTCTGGATTCCGGTTT
>CAIUXU010000134.1 GCA_903903205.1 uncultured Syntrophobacterales bacterium | reverse complement strand
CGCCGCACCACCGGCCCGATACCGCCCGCCGCCGCAATGTGGTTGTCTTTGATCAGCACCCCGTCATAGAGGGCAAAACGGTGGTTGCAGCCGCCGCCCGCGCGGACGGCATACTTGTCGAGAATCCGGAGGCCGGGCGCGGTCTTCCGGGTGTCCAAAATTTTCGCACGCATCCCTGCGATCTCATCGACATAACGCCTTGTGAGGGTGGCAATTCCGCACATCCGTTGCAGGAGGTTCAGGGCAACCCGCTCCGCGGTCAGAATAGAGGCGAGACTGCCGGAGATCTCCGCGAGAAGCTCACCGTTTTCCGCTTTTTCGCCGTCCACCTTTCGCGCCGTAAACGTCAAGGCAGGATCAAACGTGCGGAAAACCTCTCCGAAAACCTCGATCCCGGCTACCACAAGCCCTGCTTTCGCCGTCGCCCGGGCGAGACCGGTCTCATCCCCTCGGAGCGCCGCCCCGGTGGTGACGTCTCCCGCCCCGACATCCTCTGCGAGGGCGTTTCGGATCAATTTCGTCAACAGGTGATGCGGCCACATGGTATTTTCCTCAGCACTATTGTTCCCCTGCAAGAACCGCCAGCCGCTCAAGGGCCGTAGTCAGAGCAGCCCTTTTCTCCCCGAACAGGCGGGCCTTCTCCTGCTCCTTCTTCACGACCGCCTCCGCCGCTTTGGACAGAAAGTCCGGGTTAGCCAGCTTCTTTTCGACGACAGCCAGATCTTTTTCAACCTTGCCGATCTCCTTCGCAAGGCGGATCTTTTCTCCTTCGATGTCGATCACACCGGCAAGCATAACATAGACACGGATCGGACCGGCCACCGCCGTAGCGGCCCCCTTCGGTTCGGCCATCTCTCCGGTGACCTCCAGACTCTCGAGGTTGGCCAGATTGGTGATATAGGTCCGCCCACTCTCCAGAGAAACCCGCAACGTTTCGGAGGGCGCCGTCAGGATCACCTTCAGCTTCATCGACGGTGCAACGCTCATCTCCCCGCGGATATTCCGGATTCTGGTGATCACCTCCATGATCTGCGCCATCTCCTCCTCCGCCCCGGGATCGGCGGCGGCTTCGTCCCTCGTTGGGAATTCGCTGACCATGATGGAGGTTTCGTCCGCAACCAGGGTTTGCCAGATCTCCTCGGTCAGGAAGGGCATAAAGGGGTGGAGCAGTTTGAGCAATGTCTTCAGAACCTCCAGAAGGGTCTTCTGGGCCGCCCGCCTTGCCGCCTGATTCTCCTTGCCATAGAGAACCGGCTTGGCCAGTTCCAGGTACCAGTCGCAGAACTCATGCCACACAAACTGATAGACCGCGGCGGAAGCGTCATTGAAGCGGTATTCATCCAGCCCCCGAACCACTTCGGCGATGGCCCTGTTCAGCCTCGCCCGGATCCAGCGGTCGGCGATCGACGCGTCCTCCTTGCGGACGGGAACTGCGGCGTCATAATCCTCCAAATTCATCATCGAGAACCGTGTCGCGTTCCAGATTTTGTTCACGAAAAACTTGTACCCCTCGATCCGCTCCTCCGACATCCGGACGTCGCGGCCCTGCGCGGTGAAGGCGGCCAGCGTGAACCGGAAGGCATCCGTCCCAAACTTGTCCATCATCTCAAGGGGATCGATGCTGTTTCCCTTCGATTTGCTCATCTTTTCGCCGTTCTCGTCACGGACGAGCGCATGGAGGTAAACATCGTGGAACGGGACATCCTTCATCACGTAGATCCCCATCATCATCATCCGGGCGACCCAGAAGAAGAGGATGTCGAATCCGGTCACGAGAAGCGACGTGGGATAAAAAGTCTTGAGCGCATCAGTATTGTCGGGCCATCCCAGGGTCGAAAAAGGCCACAACCCCGAACTGAACCAGGTATCGAGGACATCCTCCTCCTGTCGCAGCTTTGCGCCGCCGCAATCCGGGCAACAATCGGGATCATGGGCGGCGACGATCAGCTTCCCGCACCCCTCGCAGGTCCAAACCGGAATCCGGTGACCCCACCAGATCTGCCGCGAGATGCACCAGTCGCGAATGTTGTTCATCCACTCGAAATAGGTAGCTTCCCAAGTGGGCGGAACAATGCGTGTTTTTCCATTGACCACCGCGGCGATGGCCTCTTTGGCGAGGGGGGCGATCCGGACGAACCACTGCCGGGAAACGGCGGGTTCGATATCGGTTTTGCAGCGGTAACATTGACCGATGTTGTGGGTGTAGGGCTCCGTCCCGACAAGGAAGCCTCCCGCCTCCAGATCGCGGAGAAGGTTCTTCCGGCATTCGTAGCGATCCTGACCCTGATAACCCCCACCGTTCTCATTGATGACCGCGCCGTCATCCATCACCCGGAGGATCTGAAGCCCGTGGCGCCCGGCCATTGCAAAGTCGTTCGGAT
>CAIUXU010000133.1 GCA_903903205.1 uncultured Syntrophobacterales bacterium | reverse complement strand
CTCCTCGATCTTCTCTCTGAGTTCCAACAGAATCCTCGGGTTCATGCTTTCAGTCCTTTCAGCGTATCCCGCAGGATCTCCTCCGGGATGCCTTCGTTCACAAAGGGGGTTCCCAGTTTCCGGATCATGACGAAGTGGATTGTTCCACCCTCCTTCTTCTTGTCCAGAGATAGCCGCGAGAGAACGTCTTCGATATCCATTTCCGCCGGAATCCGGTCGGGCAAGCCGACGGAGCGGATGAGCGCCGCGATCCGCGCTGCATCGTCCGCCGGGAGGCCGCAAAGTCTCGCGGAGAGGCGCGCCGCCGCGACCATGCCGATGGCCACGGACTCGCCGTGGGAAAGCGCATAGCCGGAGGACGCCTCGACGGCGTGGCCGACCGTGTGGCCGAAGTTCAGGATTCGCCGCAGCCCATGGTCCTGTTCGTCAAGTTCGACGATTTCCTTCTTGATCCGACAGGCCGTCGCGATGATCCGTTCAAGAAAGGCCGCCTCCCGCAGGCCGCCGCTTGCCGCCGCCCTTTCCAGATCGTCCAGCAACCCGGGTGATTTGATGACTCCGCATTTGATCACCTCGGCCAAACCGCTGCGGAAAATCTCGTCAGGCAGCGTCCGCAGGAAGGCGATGTCGATAAAAACTGTTTTTGGCTGCTTGAAGGTTCCGAGCAGGTTTTTCCCGGCGGCGGTGTCCACCCCGGTCTTTCCACCGATGCTGCTGTCCACCTGGGCGAGGAGGGTTGTCGGGATCTGGATCACAGGGATTCCCCGCAGGTAGATCGAGGCGGCAAAACCGGTCAGATCGCCGATGACGCCGCCGCCCAGCGCGATCAGAATGGTTTGCCGGTCCGCACCGAGCGCGGTCAGGCGCTCGGTGACGGTTAGCACCGTCTCTATCCCCTTGGCCTCTTCTCCGGGCGGCACGGTGATCCGCTCAACCCGGAGATCCATCTTTTCGAGCGCGGCCTGCACCCGCTCCCCGTGCAGGGCGTCAATACGGGTATCCGTGACGATGACATGCCGCTTCGCCCGGCCATCCTTGGCCAGGGTCATTCCGACGTGGTCCAGAATCTCCTCGCCGATGTATATTTTGTAAGAATGGTCGGCCTTTCCGACATTCGCCTTCAGCTGATTCATCGGAGTCCCCCGATTCCGTCCCGCATTGCGGCTTCCAGAATCTTGACTTCGTCCATAAGCCGGTAGAACTGCTCCGGCCGGAGCGACTGGGGACCGTCGCAGACGGCCTTCTCCGGTTCCGGATGGATCTCGACGATAACGCCGTCCGCTCCCACGGCCACGGCCGCCCGGGTCAGCGGGATGATGTATTTCGCATGGCCGGCGGCATGGCTCGGATCGATGATAACCGGCAGGTGGGTCAGCTCTTTGAGCACCGGAACGGCGCTGATGTCAAGCGTGTTCCGGGTTGCCGTCTCGAAGGTGCGAATTCCCCGTTCGCAGAGGATGACCTGCGCGTTTCCCGAAGAGAGGATGTATTCCGCCGACATCAAAAGTTCCTCGATCGTTGTCATCAGGCCCCGCTTGAGAAGAACCGGCTTTTTGCACTGGCCGACCCTCTTGAGCAGCGCAAAGTTCTGGACGTTGCGGGCGCCGACCTGAAGGATGTCGCTGTACTCCTCGATCATATCCACGTCCGTCGTGTTCATCACCTCCGTTACGACAGGCATCCCCGTCTTTTCCCCGACCATCTTGAGGAGCTTCAGCCCCTCCTCCTCCATCCCCTGGAAGCTGTAGGGCGATGTTCGCGGTTTGAAGGCGCCGCCGCGGAGGATCTTCGCCCCTGCCTTTTTGGCGACGAAGCCGCATTCCAGCATCTGCTCTTCGCTTTCGACCGAACAGGGGCCGGCGATAACGGTGAATCCGGGACCGCCGATCCGGACATCGCCAATCTGGATGACCGTATCCTTCGCCTGGAACTCCCGTCCCGCTAGTTTGTAGGGTTTCAGGATCGGCACGACCTTTTCCACGCCGGGAAGGTAGGCCGCCGATTTCAGTTGGATCCTGCCCCGGTCGTCCCCGATGGCGCCGATGATCGTTCGCTCCACGCCACGGGAGAGGTGGGTCTGGTAGCCCACCGACGCGACCCATTCGGTTACCTGGTTGATCTGTTCTTCCGTCGCATTTTTTTTCATCAGAATAATCATTTCTTCACCTCGCTTGAATCAAAAGGCCGTGGAGAGCTTTTGTGCACCGCCACGGCCAAAAAACAAAAAAGCCATGGGCAGCGTTTTTAAGGTCTGTCCATGGCTTAGTTTAACTACGTTGTAGGGTTTCCCTTACGTCCTCCTAAGCATCGGGCAGACCGGTGCGTAAAAGTAATAAAACCAATACCAGTTGTTGGATATTATTTTCGTTGCCATCTCTTCTGCCCGCCTTGCATATTTCCCGTAAATTGAGAGAGGATAAAAACACAGCTTTCCCGGGTTGTCAAGAAAAAAATCACCCTATCGCTACTCAAGATCCGGCTTAAAACGGTAGCCGATTCCCGGTTCGTTCAGCAGAAAGCGTGGGCGGGTAGAATCGGCCTCGATTTTCTTTCTCAACTGGTTCATGAAGACGCGTAGGTAATGTGTCTGCTCGACGTAGGGAGGCCCCCAGACCTCTTTGAGGATTTGCCGGTGGGTCATGACCCTGCCGGCATTCCGAACGAGAACCGTCAACAACCGGTATTCAATAGGTGTCAGGTGAATCTCCTGAGACCCGCAATAAACCTGCCTTTTGAGGAAGTCGATCCTCAATTCTTCGGCTACAAAAACTGCGTCCCGCTGCTCCGGGCTTTTGGGTCCCGAATGTCGGAGGGCGACGCGGATTCTGGCAAGCAACTCACCGGAACAAAAAGGCTTTGTCAAATAGTCGTCCGCCCCTCTGTCGAGGGCTTTTATCTTATCCCCTTCCTGTTCCCTTGCCGAGATGATGATTACGGGCACAACGGACCATTCCCGCAGTTTTTCGATGACCTCAAGGCCGTCCATATCGGGAAGCCCCAAATCGAGAAGGACAATGTCGGGGCTGCGTGTCGCTGCTTGAGAGAGTCCGTCTGTGGCAGTCTCTGCCTCAAGCACCTTATATTTTTCACTTTGCAGCGTTACCCGGAGAAATCGCCGCATCTGCTGTTCATCCTCGATCAAGAGTATGGTGGCTTGGTTTTCCTTCATGGCGATTCCTTTTCAGGTATCATGGCTGGTGGTGTTCCCTCGATGGGGATGACGAACTTGAATATGGCTCCGCCACCCGTACGGTTTTCTGTCCAGATGCGTCCGCCGTGCGCCTCGATGATCGCGCGGCAGATGGATAGGCCGATTCCTGTGCCCATCCGGGTGTTGGTGCTGCGGGTAAACTTGGTAAAAATGGCCTCTTCTTCGTGGACGGGTATGCCAGGGCCACGGTCGGCGATTTCGATCATGACGGCTGATTTCTGCGGAGTCACGGTGATGTCTACAGGGGTACCGTTTGGGGTATGCCGCAGGGCATTCTCCATCAAATTTGATAGCACCTGCTCCATCAAAAGGGTATCAAAGGGGAAAAGGGGGAGGTCCGGAGGTATTTTCAATTCCAGGTGTCGCTCCGCGAGGCGGTCGGAGTAACGGTTTAGAATAACCCCGAAGATTTCCTCCAGGGGTTGCCACTCCTTGCGAACAGCTATTTGGCCGGATTCAAGACGGGTAAGATTCAGGACATTGCGGATGATGCGCTCCAGGCGGTCTGCCTCCTCATGGATGGTGTGGAGCAGTTCCATGCGGGCCGGCCTGTCGAGGGATGCGTCCTTTTCCAGGAGCGTGCTGGCCGCTCCCGCCACAACCGCCAGCGGCGACCTCAAATCGTGAGAGACCGAACTCAGAAATGTATTCCTGACATGCTCGCCTTCCGCTTTCAACCGCTCTTCGTGCACCTCTTTGGCCAGCATGACCCGTTCCATGGCCATGGCGGTTTGATTCACGAGGCTTTCAAGAAAATGGACGTCCTCGGAATCGAACCTCCTTTGGGCATCCTCCGGAAGAACGCCTACAACTCCCACAACACCGGAAGAGGAGACCATCGGCAGATAGAGCGCTTTGGCCCCAGGGTGCGTATCGGTATCCAGACCGGCGGAGTGCCGGTTGTCGAAAACCCACCGGGCGACACTAATCTCCTTCCGGTCGACAGCAAAGGTTCCCGCTCTGGTCTCCAGAACCGCCAATTCCCCTTTTTCGTCAAAGGCGAGGAAAACAATCCGGCTTTGAAATACTTCACTGATGTGCTTGGCGGCGACGTCGTAGATTCTCTCCTTCTTGCGTTCCCGGGCCAACTGACGGCTCAGTGCATACAGGGCAGCCGTGTTCCTTTCACGCTTTCTCGATGCTTCCGACTGTTCGCGGATACGCAGAGTCAGTTGTGAGATGACATAGGCCACAACGAACATGACGCCAAAGGTTACAACAAAACGGATATCGTTCACTGCGAAGGTAAAATAGGGCGGCACAAAAAAGAAGTCGAATGCGGCTACGCTTAACAACGTGGCGGCAAGGGCCGGCCACCGCCCGGTTAGCATTGACGTGATCACGATGCCGAGAAGATAGATCATGGCAATATCCGTCCGGTCAAAATAGGGGAACATGAGACCGGCAAGTGCGGTGCTTATGGCCACATCCAAAAGGCACCAGAGCCATTCTTTCGGTTTGATTTTATGCGGATGGGTTTTGATCCTGGGTTTCGCTGGGGCTTCCGACGAATCCCCCGTGATCACGCAAATCTCGATGTCGCCGCTTCCCCGAACGATCTCATCCAATATCGATCCCAGCAGTTTGTCCTTCCAACGCGGGTGGGTTGGTTTGCCGATGATGATCTTGCTGACGTTGCGTTGCCGGGCATAGTTAAGAATGGCGTCGCTCACCTTATATCCTGTCAGTGTTGCGGTTTCCGCACCCAGGCTTTCTGCGATTCGCATATGCTCTGCCAGGGTATTCAAGTCCTCTTGTGACGGTTTAAAGCGGAAAGGTGCCTCTACATGTACCGCGATCCACTCGGCCCTGAATCCGGCCGCCATTCTGCAAGCCGCGCGGATAAGGCGGATGGAAAGGGGATTGGGTCCGATGCAGACGAGGATTCGTTCCGCCGTCGGCCAGATCTCCTTGGCCTCAACAAGCATATCGGGATTAGTTTTTGTCGTTTCCATAGTTTCGATATCCCTTAGAAATAAGGTTTATTCTCACCTTGCTTTATAGTAACAGAATGAGCGGAAGGCATCCAGCGCCATATTTAGGTATCCTTGCAGAAACCTATACCCTTTTGATCGCGCCGATATCGGCTGAGCCGATAGATTGCTGCTCTTCCGAAGAGAAGCACATCCATCAGCGTGATGAATGACATTCCGGCAACACCTGTACATTCCATTGAAGTGCCTTCTATCGTTCAAGAAGTCGTTTTTTCTTTAACTCGAGAGCCATATTCTCCTTTTCAATTTCATCTATTTTCCTTTGAATGGCTGGTAATTCGACATTGGATAGATGGTCCAAAGCTCCTTTGCTATGCTTAATGATAATTTCTTTCCAAACTGCAGGGTCGTCACTATGAAATATCCCCTTTCCTGTATGATGAATCTGGAGAAGATCTTCAAGGGCAAGAGAATAAGACATATCATCAATTTCCAATTCATCGGCACTGGTGTAAACAGACCTGCCTTCAATGAATAGCTGTATACGGTAGATTTTCGGGTTAATTTTCAGGGCCTTCAATCGTGATTGATGTTTTTTCAATTTTTCTGTCAACCGGATGTTGTCAAGAATGAAGCCGTCAATTTTTTCAATCTGAACAGATATTTGTTTCATCTCTTCTGTTGCGGATTCTTTTTGTGACATCCCGGAGGCCAAGAAAACGGCCGATAAGAAGAACATGATCATCAACAAACCTGTTCGAATTTTCATTTCTCACCTCCGAATCATGCACAATTAGTTTAAGTGATCAATCCAATCTGTTATTTATCCGGGACAATATGAGAGCTCATAGATCATCCCTTGGGGAGTATCATAGGATTAAAGATATCAAGATGCTGTTAAAAAGTGGCCTGCCGATATAAAGAAGTTGTAAATTTATTTTCGATTGAATATCCAAGATCAATAAATACGTTAACCGGACTGATTTATTCTGTCTGTGGGGTTGGATACAAGCTGGCGGGAGCAATAACCCGTAGTTATCGCGTAACCGAAGGAAGGGAGAAGGGCAAGGTCAACATTGACGGAGGGAGGTGGGTCATGAAAATGGGAATCAAAGCCGCGCTGTTGTCAGCCCTTGTTTTTCCGGGTGCGGGACAGATTTACCTCAGGCGGTACGTGCGAGGGCTGATCTCGATGGTTATCTCGCTGGACGGTCTGGGAGTGTTGGTTGCGCAGGCGACGGTTGGCGCCCTTCGGGAACTCGAGAAAATACAGAGCCAGGGCGATGGAACAGGGGGCGTCGCTCCACAAAGATGATTTGAAATCACCCTGGTTTGGTGCTATTAACAAAAGGCTTTACCGAACGAGGCTATCTGGCTGCCCGACGGCGTCCTCTTCTTTGCGGATCAGCTTCGCCGAAAGTCTTGCGACACGGACGCCAAAGAGAATCCCTTCCTGGTTCAGAACTTGTCGCGAGGTGTGATACCCGTAGTTATCGCGTAACCGAAGGAAGGGAGAAGAGCAAGGTCAACATTGACGGAGGGAGGTGGGTCATGAAAATGGGAATCAAAGCCGCACTGTTGTCGGCCCTGGTTTTTCCGGGTGTGGGGCAGATTCACCTCAAGCGGTATGTGCGGGGGCTGATCCCGATGGTTCTCTCGCTGGCCGGTCTGGGAGTTCTGGTTGCACAGGCGACGGTCGGCGCCCTTCGGGAGCTGGAGAAAATACAGAGCCAGGGCGGATTTGTGGATCTGAACGCCGTTGCCAATCGTGCGGTGGCCTCTTCCGCATCCGGCGACGGGTATTCCCCTCTCATCGTGCTCGTGATCGTTGGTTGCTGGCTTTTTTCTGTGATCGACGCCTACAGGTTGGGAAAAGAAAAAGAGCCGCCGAAGGCTCAGGATCGGGTGAGGGGCTGACACTTGATGACGGATGGGAGAAACAAGCAGAATTCGAACCGGGAGGAAGAATCATGGAATTCAATGTCCTGATCGGCGGTGAGGGGGGGCAGGGCGCCTTTTCCGTCGAGTTGGAGCTGACGGAAGTCCTGACGAAGCTCAATTATCACTTTTTTGCCACGAAGCACTACATGTCCCGCATTCGGGGCGGGCACAACTTCCACATGATCCGAATCGCCGACCATCCGGTCCATGCGCTGAATGGCGGAAAATGGGAGATGGTTGCCGCCCTCGACGATGAAACGGAGGCGCTGCACAAACCGGACCTCCGCGAAGGCGGCATCTTCCTTTCACGCGCCATGACGAAGGAGGTCGGGGAGGAGAGCAAGAAGCTTTTCGGGGAGATCCGGTCTGCCAACACGGTGATGGTCGGAATCGTTCTGGCCGTTATCGGCGTGACGCCGGAGAGTATGGCGGAGGCGGCCGAACCAGGGAGAGCGGAATACCTGAAAAAGGGCAGTGATTTCGCCGTGCAGTGGGGGATCGCCGGGGCGTTCCCCGTTTCCAGGGCCGCTGTCTGCCTGGTCAAATTTGATGGAAACCAGGCCCTCGCTTTCGGGGCGCTCTTGGGCGGCTGCCGTTTCATGGCCGGCTACCCGATGACGCCCGGCACCTCGATTCTGCACTACTTTTCAGACGCTGCACAGGATCTTCCCGTCCATTTCGAACAGGCGGAAGACGAGATCTCCGCGATCAACATGGCCGTTGGCGCCTCCTACGCCGGTCTCCGGTCGATGGTGGCCACTTCCGGAGGCGGCTTCGCGCTTATGCAGGAGGGGGTGTCGCTTGCGGGAATCACGGAGACGCCGATCGTCGTCGCCGTTGCCCAGCGGCCAGGTCCCGCCACCGGGCTTCCCACCCGGACCGAGCAGGGAGATCTGAATTTCATCCTTTATGCCGGCCACGGGGAATTCCCGAGGGTCCTCTTCGCCCCCGGCTCCATTGTCGAGACAATCGAACTGGCGCGAAAAGCGTTCGATCTTGCGGATCGCTATCAGATTCCCGTTTTTCTGCTGACGGACCAGTACTTCGCCGACTCCGTCCAGGTCACCGAAGAGGAGGATATCCCGCTGGAGGTGATCACCCGCGAATACCCGCTTTTTGATGCAACCTACAAGCGGTACCGCCTGACGGAGGATGGAATCTCTCCGCTGACCTTCCCGGGGCTCTCGGACTCGATGGTCAGGCTCGACTCGGACGAACACGACGAGGAGGGGAAGATCACGGAAGATCCGGACATGCGGAAACGGATGATGGACAAGCGCCTGAAAAAGATGGGGCTTCTGGAACAGGAGGCCGTTTTACCGACGTTCTATGGCGCAGGGGACGACGCCGCTGTCGTCCTCTGCTGGGGATCGAACCGCCTCATCGTGAAGGAGGCCGCAGAGCGGCTTAACGCCGACGGTCTTTCGGTTTGCGTTCTCCATTTCGGGCAGGTCTATCCACTGACACCCGCGATGATCACCCCTTACCATCTGGAGGCGAAGAAGCGGATCTGTGTTGAAAACAACGCAACGGGCCAGTTTGCTGGGCTGCTGAAGCGGGAACTCGGCATCGCCGTCGATCAAAGCGTGCTGAAATACGATGGTGACTGTTTCACCGTCGAAGAGCTCTGTCGGACACTGAAAGGTCTGCTGACCTGAGGAGGGGAGAGATGGAACAAAAAATCGAGACCGGCTGGTGCCAGGGATGCGGCAATTTTGCGATTCGCGACGTCCTGGAGAAGGTTCTCCGGGAGCTTCCGGTTCCCCGGAACAAGATCGTCTTCACATCGGGGATCGGACAGGCCGCAAAGATGCCCCAGTATCTGGACGTGAACCATTTTAACGGGCTTCACGGCCGCTCGCTGCCGCCCGCGGTAGGAATCAAGCTTGCCCGCCCGGACCTGACCGTCATCGCCTACTCCGGAGACGGCTGCATGTATGGCGAGGGGGGAAACCACTTCATCCAGACCCTCCGCCGCCGACTGGATATCACGATCCTGGTTTCCGAAAATCAGGTGTACGGCCTGACCAAAGGCCAGAGCTCCCCCACGACCGGTCTGGCCGTGAAAAACGACCTGAGCCCGGGCGGAAATCCGAACCTTCCCCTGAATCCACTTGCCCTCGCCGTCACGATGGGCGCCCCGTTCGTGGCCCGCGGTTTTGCCGGCGACAAGGAACACCTGAAGGCGCTCATCCTGGAGGCGATTCTCTTCAAGGGGACGGCCATCGTGGACATTCTCCAACCCTGCGTCAGCTTCAACAAGGTCAACACCTATGCCTGGTACCGGGAGCGGGTCTTCAAACTGGAAAAACCCCTGACCGACCGCTACGAGGCCATCCGGATGGCCGACCTCTGGGGAGAGAAGATTCCGATCGGCGTCATCTACCGCAATGACGAAGCCCCGTGCCGGGAGATCAAAGAGATTTTCCAGGTTCCGCTAACGAAGGCGGATGTCGCCTCCCGTCTCAACATGCGCTGTGTGATGATGCGATAAGCCCGCATGCGGTAGGTGTGTAAGTGCCGAGCAGGGGCGGGTTTGAAACCCGCCCCTACGGGCCTCAGTCAGTTGGCAGGGTGGCGGGATCAAAAGCGAAGGCTGCAAACCGGCCATCGTGGCTGAGGCTGATCTCTGCGGTGAGAAGCTCTCCGCGGTACAGGATGCTGGGAGCGCCGGGGCCGTCGGGATTTTTAACGACGGACAGATCGCCGACGAGACAGTCGAGACGACGCGCAATCTCCTCGAGGAGCGCCTCCCGGACGAAGGCCGATGGATTTACGGCGCCCTCTCCCCCCTCCAGCCGCTTGACGCTTCGGCAGAGTCTTGAGAGCGCTTCCTCCGATCCGGCCGCCAGCGCGTGAACCCAGTCCGGAGAGACGGCGACTTCGAAAAGGAGCTCGCCTTGAGGGGTAATCACCTTTCCGGCCAGGCGGTCGGTCTTTTGCGTCGCACACACCGAATCTTCCGCATCGAGAACCACCCGGTATCGATGCGGAATCGAACAGACCGCAGGATCAGTGCGGCTGAGGGCCTTGTAGGCCGCCTCTTTCGCCGCCCAAAACGACCAGAGCAGCGTATCGGGAGAGGGGAACGAGGCGATCCATTCCCGCTCCCCGTCCGTGAAAACGCGGCAGAGAAACCGGTCGTCCCCGCTTTTCCCGATATTTCCCGAATCTTTCAGATCGACGACATCGTTACCCACGCCCGGCAAAGTATTCAGCCTCCATGCCGGCCAGCCGCTCGATGATCCGCCGCGCATACTCGCGCTGGCGTCTCAATCCACTGACGTCCACAACGCCAGGATCAAACACTTCCACGGTCATTGTGAAGCGATCTCCAAAACGCGGCATCGTCGAGTATCTATCCTGCCCGTCTCCCCGGAGATAGATGAGCAGCACCCGGCAGCGGCTGTTCTCTTCGAGAAAGCGGCCGACGCCATAGGAGAAGTTCTCCTGGTTGATCCGCGCCGTCCGCGACCGCCCCCCCTCCGGAAACACCAGCAGCGACTGCCCCCAATTGAGAACGCGGCCGCACTTTTCGAGGAGCCGCTGGAGCTCTTCCCGGCTCCCGCCCCGGTCAACGGGCAGGCACTTGACCAGATAGCAGAGCAGCGTCAGAAAGGGGTTCCGCTGAAAGTTCTTCCGCTCCGGCAGGTTCCAGAGAACGCGCCGGAAGAGGAGAATATGGTCCGCAAACGACATCATTCCACAACTGACCACGAGCGAATCGATCATGGTCAGATGGTTCGGACAGACGATCCAGGGTCCGTCGTACGTCTGGTAGATTCGCTTGACTTCACTCCGAACCCGCCTGAGATCGCGGATGCGATAGCCCATCAGGCGAACGAAAAGGAAACAAAGCGGCGCCGTCAGCACAATCGCAATTCGTCCCAGAACGTACTGCAAAACGAGGAGAAACTGATCCCGTCTTTCCATGACCAGCTTTATACCGCCTTCTGCTGAATCAGCATCACGGCATCCCCGATTGTCGCAATCCGGTCGGCCTCGTCATCGTCGATCGAGGTTCCGAAGACATCCTCACATTTGATGATGATATCGACAAGCCTCGCCGAATTGACCTTCAGATCTTTGAGGATGTGGGTTTCCTGTGTCGCCCTCTCCAGCAGTGACGTATCCTTGACATATCCCCGTAAAATCTCGATAACCTTCTGTGTAATCTGTTCGATGCTCATTGTCTTTCCTCCTTGTTTTTGTTT
>CAIUXU010000132.1 GCA_903903205.1 uncultured Syntrophobacterales bacterium | reverse complement strand
GCCGTCATCGGTGACAATCGAAATTGTGACGCTGATCAACGGAAATTTCTGCCGGGCCCCTTGCCGGTCCTTTCCGATGAAGAACCCCTGCACGCGGTCCTCCTCCGTATAAAATTTCTGGATCCGACCGTCGAAACCGGCCACGATTCTTCGGCAGATCTCCTCGGCCCGCGGAGGCACGGAGATGATCACAAAATCGTCGCCGCCGATATGGCCGACAAAATCCTCCTGCGCCCCCGCAACCCTCATCTCGTCCGTCAGCAGAAGGGCGACCTCCTTGAGCACCTCGCTTCCCCAGGCGTAACCATATTGATCACCAAACGGCTTGAAATTGTCCAGGTCCACGTGGCAGAGGGAAACGGTTTTTTTCGCCTGCAGGCGATTCCCGAGCTCCCGCTCGATCGCCAGGTTCCCGGGAAGACCAGTCAGCGGGCTTGCATCGAGGTTGCGCTCTTCGAGGAGCTTGAGGCGTTGGGCCATGACGCCGAAGGCATGGGCCAAGCTTCCGATTTCATCGTCACGGTCCAGGCGGAAATCGAAGTCGAACTTCCCCTCGGCAATCAGCGCGGTCGCCTTTTCCAGCCTCCGGAGCGGCCGGGAAATGTTGTAGGTGACAAGCAAAACGAGAAGAACCCCGATCACGAGACTGACCAGGCTGAGCACAACGGTCAGGCGGGATGCCCGGAGGCTCTGGACATCGATCCGCTTCATCCGCGCATCGATATTCCCTTCCGCCTTCTTCTGTACCGCACGGACAAGCATGGCCATCTCGTCGATCGCCTTCCGTCCCTGCCCTTCGGAAAGCGCCTGAGCCTCTTCGTTTTGTTTCGCACGAACCAGTTGGACCTCTTGGGAGAAAAGTGCGCCGTGCTGGTCGTGGAGGAGAGAGAGCCTGGCCATCGTCGGGTCGGCGCCGGCAAACTGGTCTTTGCGAAGCTCCTCGAAGATGCGTTTGAATTCGTGGCTCCGCGACCAGTAGAGCTCTTCGATCTTTGGGTCCAGAAGAATCAGATAACGTTTTTCGGCGCTTTCCTGGGCAATCAGGCTGTCCAGCAGACTCTTGCTCTGATCGACGACGGCGAAATCGTCGTTGATGATCCGGTAGGCGAGGTTGTTGAGCTGCTGGAGGCTAAAGATGGCGTAGGCGCTGGCGAGTACGGTCAGGAAGGCCATCCCGAGGTAGCTCAACAGCAGCTTGCGGTAGATCGTCAGCTTCATCTTCATTACAGATCCCATCCATATCCCGGTCATCCCTTTGGGCGCGCGATTGTAGTAGCATACCCGACCTCTTTTTGGCAAAGGAGATTTGTAAATATTCCTTCCCATTTCGGACACCGATCTGATAATGAGAGCCCTGCATTCGCGCCAGGGAAACACCTGCAATGGAACACGTATCGCCATAGACTGGATCAGAGGAAAAATGAACGGGAAAAATATGATATGGATGCGGCTGAAAGAGGGAATCCTCGCCGGCCTGAAGAAGGGATGGTATGGATTCGTCTGGATGATGAAGATCATCGTCCCGATCTCGCTCTGCACGGCGATCCTGGACTGGAGTGGCCTTCTTCGCCACCTTGACTTCCTTCTCAAGCCACTGATGGGGTGGCTCGATCTGCCGTCGGCGGCCGCCCTGCCGCTCGTCATCGGCATGCTAAGTTCCGTTTACGGCGGAATTGCCGCGATGATCGTCTTCCCGTTCAGCACGGCCCAGATGACGCTCATGGCCGTCTTCATCATGACGGCCCACGCACTGATCCAGGAAGGGATCATCCAGGGGCAGTCGGGCATCCATCCGTTGAAAGCCACGCTGGTCCGCATCGGCGCCGCCGTCGTCACGGTCCTGCTGATGGCCCCCTGGGTCGGGAGTTCCGCGGTCATGCCCGTTGCAACGGACGGCATCCTGCCGATCAGCCCGGCTTTTCCGGAGATGATCCGGCACTGGGCGTGGACGACATTCCGCCTCACGACGAAGATTTTTTTCATCATCATGG
>CAIUXU010000131.1 GCA_903903205.1 uncultured Syntrophobacterales bacterium | reverse complement strand
GCCAGGATCACCATGATGGCCGAAATGACGATCCCCATCTTGAAGAGCCGCCGATCCACGAACTGGACGATGTTCAGGTAGGCCTGGGAGGCAAGCAGGTCGGAAATTCCCACCACCAGCGGTGTTGCAAAATCGGCGAAGGTCCAGATGAAGACCAGAAGCGCCCCGGAAACGTAACCGGGGGTGGTCAGCGGGAAGGTAATGTCCCAGAACTTGCGGACCCCTCGGGAGCCGACGCTCTCGGCCGCCTCATCGAGCGAGGGCGATATCTTGCCCATGGCGTCCACAATGGAGAGCGTCATCAGCGGAAAAAGATGCAGCGTCTCCACCAAGAGCACCCCATGAAGCCCGTACATGAAGTTGATGGGGTGCTGGAAACCGAAATAGTCCTGGAGAATGATGTTGACGGTTCCGGCGCGGCCCAGGATGAAGACGAAACCCATCACGCCGACCAAGGGAGGCATGATCATCGGGACGATGGTCAGATAGGAGAAGAGCCCCCGGCCGGGGAAATCATACCGCAAGAGCAGAAACGCAATGGCAATGCCGATGATGGAGGTGGTAATCACGGTGCTTACGCCCAGGATCAGGGAGTTCATCAGGGATTTCAGGTAGAAGGCGTCGGTGAAGAAATCCTGAAAATTTGCAACGGTAAAGACACCCGCTTCGGTTGTTAAGCTATCGTAAAAGAGGCGGATCAGCGGATAGATGAGAAAGATGATGAAAAAAGCCCAGACGGCGGCATAAGCCAAAAGGCCCCCGATCTTCATCTCCGACCAGACGCCTTGCTTCACGACTCCCGCACCCTCGACAGGGGATGGGAGATATGGGAGTGCCCGATTAGCAACTCCCTCCCCCTTGACGGGGGAGGGGCGGGGTGGGGGTGGCATGGCAACAGGCGTTTCTGTTTTCACATTCAGCATCCTCTATCCTCTCATCTCAGGCGGGAATCCCGAGGGTGATCTGCACTGGGAAACGCACATACACCTTTTCGCCAATGGGGAAAGGCTGCTGGTTCCAGGGATTCTGTACGTCAACCTTAAAGAGGGTCTCCGGATCCAGTTCGATATCGTAGCGGATGGCGTTGCCGATATAGGAGGCAAAGCTGACCTCCCCGGCAATCAGGTTCATGTCGTCGCTCGCGTCACCGGAATCGCAGATGGAGGCGACCTCGGGGCGGACCGTGACCTTGCAGGACTCTCCGGTCTTGAAACGGGCCTCAAAGACGCACTTGAGCAGACCGAAGCGGGTCTCCACGGCCATCCAACCCTTTGCCTCCTGGATCTCCTTCACCTGGCCTGTGATCAGGTTGTTGATACCGATGAAATCGGCCACGAAGGGGTTTGCTGGCCTTTGATAGAGGTCCCGGGGGGAACCCAACTGCTGAACCTTTCCGTGGTCGAGAACCGCGATGCGGTCTGAGAGGGTCAGTGCCTCTTCCTGATCGTGTGTCACATAGATGGCGGTGATGGCCAGATCTTTCTGCAACTTCCGGATTTCGGCGCGCACCTGCTGGCGGATTTTGGCATCCAGGTTGGAGAGGGGCTCGTCGAGAAGAAGCACGTCCGGGTTGAGGACCAGGGCGCGGGCCAGGGCGACACGCTGCTGCTGGCCGCCGGAGAGCTGACCGGGATACCGCGTTTCAAGGCCCGTCAGGTTGACCAGAGAGAGGGCGCGGGCAACCTTCTTTCCCATCTCCGCGTGGGTCGTTTTCTTGATCTTGAGTCCATAGGCGACATTGTCAAAGATGGTCATGTGCGGCCAGAGGGCATAGTTCT
The DNA here is from genome assembly GCA_903903205.1 of uncultured Syntrophobacterales bacterium. GTDB lineage: Bacteria > Desulfobacterota > Syntrophia > Syntrophales > UBA5619 > UBA5619. Next base: position 307 of record CAIUXU010000131.1, on the reverse strand, counting down.
GAAAGACCATGCCGATGTTCCGTTCGTATGGCGGAATCGCCGATACCTCCCGGTCTCCGAAGTAGATCTCCCCGTGGTCGGGCTTGTGAAAGCCGCCGATAAGGCGGAGGATCGTCGTTTTTCCGCAACCCGAAGGGCCGAGCAGCGTAAAAAGCTCGCCGTCCCGGATATCGAGGGAGACATGACTTACCGCCTCCAGGGCGCCGAATCTTTTGACCATGTCTTTGAGTTGGATATTCATAGTTTAATCCAATGACTATACGAATCTGTTTACGGATTGAAGATGCTCAGCTCCCGCCGCGGAGAG
>CAIUXU010000130.1 GCA_903903205.1 uncultured Syntrophobacterales bacterium | reverse complement strand
GAGAGCCCATGTTCATATCCGAGCCTTTGCCGTTTGTTGAGAGCTTCATTGAAGAGATCGATCGAGCCATAAAGAAATACGACCAAAATCTGAAGCTGGCAATGGGGAAAGAGCATGACCGATCTACAGTAGTACGAGAGGGTGAAGTTCACCTGTACAACTGGTGATGTTCAGCTTTCTCTCGTTGTCAGTTCCTTGTAGTTGTGAAGTCAAGGTTTGATCCCATATTCATAATCGAACAGGGTTGCCATGGAAAATATCACATCAGAAAAACGCGCCATCTGCGGCGTCTGCCCGGCTGGGTGCTGGATCATCGCCGGGTATGACAAGGAGGGGAGATTAGCTGCGGTGCGACCCGAGGAGGGGGCTGAGTTTGGGATCACCTGCAAGCTCGGTGATCATGGGCCGGCCATCGTCTATGCCGAAAGCCGCCTCCGTCACCCGCTCCGCCGAAAAGGTCCGAAGGGGACCTATGAATTCGAACGTATCTCCTGGGATGACGCCTATGCGATCGTCGTCGAAAACCTCAACCGAACCAGGGCGAAGTACGGACCAGAGGCGGCGGCCATCTATACGGGCCGGGGCGGCTTTGAGCTGGCGATGTGCGATGTCTTTCAACCGCGAGGCGTGGCGATTTCCTCGGCATCAAGCGTCCTGTTTCCTTTCGGTTCGCCCAACACGTTTGGCGTCGGCTCGCTCTGTTATGTCTCCTTCGCCATGATCGCACCACACGTCACAATGGGCGGCATGCTGATCGACATGTTCTCTGATATCGAGAATGCAGAGATGATCGTGGTCTGGGGCGCTAATCCGGCCACGGATTCGCCGCCGATCGATTTCAGGAGAATCGTCGCCGCCGTTGAGCGAGGCGCCCGACTTGTGGTTATCGATCCGCGCCGTACCCGAACAGCGAAACTGCCGGGTGCGGATTGGATACCAATCCGCCCGGGAACGGACGGTGCGCTCGCGCTGGGACTCTGCCAGGTTCTGATCGAAGAAGAACGCTTCAACGAGGCCTTCGTGCGCAATTGGGTGTACGGTTTTGAGGCGTTTGCCGATTACACTCAACGATTCCGACCTGAGGTGGTCGAGACGATCACAGGAGTTCCGGCTGAAATTGTCCGCTCTCTGGCACACCGCATCGCCGGAGCGAAGGGGGCGGCGCCGATTATGTACACCGGCCTCGAGTACAGCGACAGCGGTGTCCAGGCCATTCGCGCTACGTTCGTCCTCTGGGCGCTTGCAGGTCAGCTCGATGTGCCCGGTGGACGCTGTTTCCGGATGCGCCAGAACCGCTTTCAAATTAATCGCGAAGGGCATGTCCCCAACCCTGACGCCAGTATGGCCCTGGGGCGCGACCGTTTCCCGCTCTACAACCTGTATCGCGACGAAGCCCATCCCCAGGCGCTGCCGGACGCGGTCCTCCAGGGACGTCCCCATGCCATTGGCTCACTTATCATTCTCGGCGCCTCGATCATCACCTCGTGGCCGCAACCGGAGATATGGAAACGTACTCTGGCCGGGCTCGACTTCCTCGCCTGCATCGATGTGCAGATGACAGCCGATGCCGCCTACGCCGATATTGTGTTGCCCGCCGCCACCCTATTCGAGATCGAATCGTACATGACCTACGGGCCGATCTTCCGCATCCGGGAGAGGGTGGTTCCCCCTCTCGGCGAGTCACGGAACATTTTCTTCATTATGGCCGAGCTGGCCAAGCGCCTTGGCTATGGTCATCTCTACCCACAGAACGAGGCGGCTCTTCTCCACTATGTACTCAAAGGGACGGGCTTCACCGTCAACGATGTCCGGGCAGCGGGAGGCAGCGTCCCATCCCAACAACCATGATGCAATACCAAAAGTGGGAAAAGGGACTGCTGCGCTCCGACGGGAAGCCGGGATTCGACACACCTACGGGCAAGTTCGAGATAGCCTCCACGACCCTGGATGCGCATGGCTACGATGCCCTGCCGGTCTATACCGAACCGCAGGAAGGACCACTGGCGCAGCCGAATCTGGCCAGGCGTTTTCCTCTTGTCTTCAACTCCGGCTCACGGGTCACCACCGATTTCCGTTCTCAATTCCACGGCATACCGGAACTGACACGGAAGCGGCCTGAACCGACGGTCACTTTAAACCCATGCGATGCCGCAGCACGGGGCATCTGCAACGGCGATCTCGTATGTATCCGCACCTTGCGTGGCCAAGTCGTGATGCGGGCCATCGTGACTGAAGATATTATGGCGGGAACGATCGATGCGAACATGGGCGGCGGCGGTCCGGTCGGCCCCAAGGCGTGGCAGGAAAACAATGTCAACACGTTGACTGACTTGGATCGCTACGATCCCATTTCCGGCTTTCCCATCTACAAGGCTCTCCTGTGCGAGATCGAAAAGGCCCCGGAAAGGACAGCGACAATCGCGATGGATTCAGGCGAATCGTTTGCAGCATTAGTCGATGCGGCAAAGACATCGCGCAACGCAGCCCTCTCGCACATCGATTCCGACCGCAATACCACGATGTCAGTCACTCCGGAAGAGAGAGAGCATGACACAACCGATTGAAATAATACGCTGGCCATCATCCCAAGGTCATGAACGAATGAAGCAGGAGGTGTTGGTCGGTTTGTCGGAAAGGCAAAAGCAGTTACCATGCAAATATTTTTACGACGCTCACGGTTCGCAGCTTTTTGAAAAAATCTGTTCACAGCCGGAGTATTACCTGTCTCGCACGGAACTGGCAATCCTTGAGGAAGAGGCGGCGGCAATGATAGCCTGGTTTCATCAGGGAAGCCTGATCGAACTCGGTTCCGGCGCCAGCCTGAAAGTACGCCATCTCCTTGCTGCGCTGCCAGGCAGGGGGCGGGATATAACCTATGTTCCCGTTGATCTGTGCGAACCTGCCCTGCGCCGAGCGGCGCTCGCCCTGACCGGCTTGTATCCGGAATTGGCTCTTCACGGCATCATCGCCGATTATACCGAGGGCTGGAAATTCCTTGAAGAAACCGCCTCACCCCGACTTATCACCTTTCTCGGCAGCAATATCGGGAATTTCAGACCCGACATCTGCAAGGATTTCCTCACCGGCTTGCGAAGCAGAATGAATCCGATCGATCGTCTGATAGTCGGTTTCGATTTGGTCAAAGAGAAGTCTGTGCTGGAGGCGGCCTACAATGATAGCCATGGGGTCACGGAGGCGTTCAACCGCAATATCCTGACCGTCATCAATCGCGAACTGGGCGGCGATTTCGACCCGGCAGCCTTCGAGCATGATGCGTTCTACAATGAAGCAGCGCAGCAGATTGAGATGCACCTGAGCGCCAGTCGCCCCATGACGGTTAGCATCACCGGAATCCCGATGCGCGTCTCCCTTGCGACCGGTGAAACCATCTTCACCGAGAACTGCCGGAAATTCACCCGTGAATCCGTGGCTGACTTGGCGCGACAAACAGCGTTCAAACTGGTCCGCTGGTGGTCCGATTCGCGACAGTGGTTCGCTCTCGCGGAATTCCTGCCAGCAGACAATGGGGGATGTTGACTATGAGCGGCAGAAACGCCCCGACAACGCCAACTTTCCATGACGCTATTGCTTTCTATGAGGAAAAGACTCTCGACCTCGATCGCTGGTTTCAGGTGGCGGACGTAGACTATCTGTTGCTGCTCAGTTCCCTTGATTTTGAGGCCCTTTTCCCGGCCCGGCGTCTGCGTCTGCTTGATGTGGGGTGTGGGACAGGACGATTTCCGAGCCTCCTGCGCCCATGGCTAAACGGCGTGCCCACCATCGAGTACGACTTCTTAGACCCCTCACCCTACTGCCTTCAAGTCATGCGCGAATGCCTCGTCGCTCCTTTCGAGGCAGGCCAGGCCCTGGCGATGCGGGCGGAGGAACTCGATGTCTGGCGCCAGCAGAGGGCCGCGACCTACGACATTGTCTGGGCCATTCACTCGCTCTACTGTGGACAGGTGGAGGATGTCCCCGGCATCATCAGGAACCTGTATGGATTGCTTGCACCGGGAGTCGGCGTGGGACTGATCTATATCGCCACACGCCGTTCGTTCTATCTGCAACTCCATGACCTCTACCGAGAGGTCTTCGCAAGCCCGATGGGATCATTCCTGGGTGCGGATGAGTACGCCGCCGCCTTCGATGCCTCAGGCCTTCCCTGGAGCGAGGAACGGCTTCGCTTTTTTCACATAGTTCCCTTGGAGGATCACAAGCTCCTTGAAAGTTATCTGCACAAATGCGTCCTCGACCCCAGCCAACCCCTTTCCGTGTGGCAGCGGCAGGATTCGCTTCACGATCTAATTGAGAGCTGCAGAGAAGGAGGATTTTATCGCTTCCCGCAGGAGGTCGCCTTGTTCCGGTTCGGCGTTCCAGCGGCAGGTGCTGTTAAGCTACTGCCAAAACCACAATTCCTGACGAATTGCACAGCGGGGCGTTGACTATGAACGACGAAAACAATAGAACCGCACAATCCGTCACAGCCCTGTTCCGATTGCTATGGAACGTGCTGCACGACAGCCTCCGTCGGCGCCGATCGCAATTCCTTTGCGCCTATGCCATATACCTGATCGGCTGGATCGCTATTCTCGGCCAACCCTACTTCATCTCGCTGCTTCTGGATCAGGCCTTGGCGACCCAAAGTCTTCCCCTGTTCTTCCGGTATGCTGGCGCTTTTTTCCTCTGTGTACTGGTACATCTGTCTTGTGGTTTCAGCCGTTCCATCATTGCAGCGCCGGCGGTGGAAGGCATTTTCCTCGAACTTCGAACGCGGTTGATCTCCACGATTCTCAACAAGCCGGCCGAGTTCCACGGGCGGCATGAAACAGGCGATCTGCTGACCCGCATCTCGAACGACACCGAAACCCTGTCGCTCTTTTTCTACGAGCGCATCCTCTGGATTCCAGCCCGCCTACTCGTGATCATCGGTTGCACCGCATTTCTGCTCGCCTGGAACCACACGCTGGGCCTCTTCACCCTCCTGTCCCTGCCTTGTTACGCGGCGCTGCTGATCGCCACCCGCGAGCCGCTGACACGCGCTGCCGTTCGTGCACGCCGGAAGCTGTCGGAACAGAACAACGTTCTGCTCGATCTTTTGGCCGGCGTCCATGACATCCGTTTTTTCCAGCAGGCCCAGCCGAGCACCCGCCGCTTTCGTGCCGCGGCAGAAAACTTCACCAGGGCCAATGTCCGCGCCGTCCGGATCAATGACTGGGCCATCATCGGCAACGGCGTTTTCAGCGACATCGTATCCTTCATGCCCTTCCTCCTGGGCGGTTGGCTCATCTGTCTGCATATGGGAACGCTGACCGTTGGCACACTCGTGGCCTACAACATCTATCTCGTTAACATCATGGCAGCTCTCGGCCAAGTGCTGGCCGGCGTCACCAGCCTCTCCAGGACCGAGCCGCTGTTGTGGAGAATCCAGGAGATCCTGGCGGAACCGGAG
>CAIUXU010000129.1 GCA_903903205.1 uncultured Syntrophobacterales bacterium | reverse complement strand
GTGCTGGCGCTGCCGGAGCCGGCTCAGCTTGAGCCGGTGCCGGTGCGCTAGCCGGGGGCATTGGGGCTGCCGGAGAGCCGGTCTGTTCGTTCATCAACGCAACCAGAATGCCAGCAGACAGCCCCTGTGCGTGAAGGTCGATGATCTCGGAGGCAGTCAGGTGAGCGCCCGGGGAGCTGTGAATGAAGGCGATGATGATGTTCTCCTCCACCTTGGCCTGGGATAGCTTGAGGACATCGGCCACGATCGGCGAGGCGGTGGCTGGCGTGGGCTGACCCAACCCGTTGCTGGCGTACACCGAGAGTCCCAGTAAGGTCGCAAGAAGCGCTCTCATGTTTTCAATATACCGCAAAGCTGACTAAATGCCACTAATGATTAGACGGCTTCCGCCGCCGCGCATTCAATCAGTTGTTCTGCGCGGCAAAACCTGAGGCCTTCGGGCCCTTCCGAGCAAGCGCATCCCCGTAGGTTAATGAGCCCGGCCTGGAATGCGACGTGGATCTTCCAGGCCATCCAGCCTCAACCCTCAGCCCCACACATTGGCGTTGTTCGGGCGTGCCGCCCGGGCCGCTCGATTGATCCCGGGCGAGCAATGAACGATTCAACTCTGTTCACCACCCAACCGACCGAGCACGCTGAAATCCTCGAGCGTCGTCATATCCCCCCTTATCTCGGTACCAGCCGCCACCTGCTTCAGGAGTCGCCGCATGATCTTGCCCGAACGGGTCTTGGGAAGCACTTCTGTGAATCGGATCTCGTCGGGTCTAGCCACAGCGCCAATTTCTTTAACGACCTCCTTTCTCAGCGTTTCCCGAAGCTCCGCTGAGGCAAGAACCCCCATTTTCAATGTGACAAACACCACCAGCGCGCTTCCTTTTATGTCGTCCGGACGCCCCACTGCGGCCGCCTCCGCCACCGAGGAGTGCTTTGCCAATGCGCTCTCCACCTCGGCCGTCCCGATCCGATGCCCTGAAATATTGATCACATCGTCAAGCCGTCCGAGGATCCAGAAATAGCCGTCCTGATCTTTTCGCGCTCCGTCACCGGTGAAGTAACTGCCGGCGACATCCGACCAATACACCTTTTCGTATCTATCGCTGTCGCCCCAGATTCCGCGCAGCATCGCAGGCCAGGGCTTGCGAATCACGAGGTTGCCGAGCGCATTCGGAGGCAGTGGTTTCCCGGCATCATCAACAATGTCCGCCACAATTCCAACGCCAGGGAAACAAGCCGAACCGGGTTTGGTGGGCATTGCTCCCGGCAGCGGGGCAATCATGATCGAGCCGGTTTCTGTTTGCCACCACGTATCCACGATCGGACATCGCTTATTGCCGATCACTTCGTGATACCACAGCCAGGCTTCGGGGTTGATGGGTTCCCCCACCGATCCCAGCAGGCGAATGGATTTGAGATTATGCTTCTTTGGCCATTGTTCGCCCCATTTCATAAATGCCCGAATGGCGGTCGGCGCGGTGTAGAAAATGGTAACGCCATATTTCTCAATGAGCTTCCAAAACCGGTCCGGTTCGGG
>CAIUXU010000128.1 GCA_903903205.1 uncultured Syntrophobacterales bacterium | reverse complement strand
CGTGGACGGGGCATTGCTGCTTCACGGCGGTGACGACGTCTTTCCTCTGACTCGTCGGGTGCTGGCTGTACCTTGGTGGAAGGTGATCTAAGTGGACGGAGTAGCAGCAACCTCTCCCGTACCCTCAATACGATGGCCCGGTACGGCATTGTGAGGATGGAAAAGGTGCGCAGAAATATCCGGCCGGTTGTCGAAGCAACGGATTTTACGGTTCAGTTCGGTTTGTACGCCTCTCCTCACCGCGAAAATGGCGCAGGCGCCGCACGGATTTAAAAGGAAGAGACAGACAAGACGGCAAACCTGATTCTATCGAGGTTGCCGTCTCTCTTTCCCTTTGAGTGTCGGATATTTGTTCTTGACAAAAGGTAGTCTAGCTGTATTAAAGTCCCACCGTTTACTTCTTCATATTTCTCGTGTCTTGCAGAGATATCAATACGATTACCAAGGGAGGATTCACGTTGAAGGAACTTATGACAGGAAATGAGGCGCTGGCCTACGGCGCGTATATCAGCGGCGTCAAGGTGGGGGCGGCCTATCCGGGGACGCCCAGCACGCAGATCATGGAAAAATTTGCCACTTTTCCCGGGGTCTATGCCGAATGGTCCCCAAACGAAAAAGTGGCAATGGATGTGGGCATCGGGGCGGCCTTTGCGGGAACAAGGGCGCTGGTTTGCACCAAGCACGTGGGGCTTAATGTGGCAGCCGATTCGCTCTTCTATGCCGTTTATACCGGCTTGAACGCGGGGCTTCTGATCGCCTGCGCCGACGACCCGGGCATGCACAGTTCCCAGAACGAGCAGGACAGCAGAAACTATGCAAAATTCGCCAGGGCGCCCATGCTGGAGCCCTCCGACAGCGAAGAGGCGATGCAGTTTGCCGCGACGGCCCTGGAAATGAGCGAAGCCTTTGACACACCGGTCATCGTCCGCTTTGTGACCCGGACCTCCCACTCCTCATCGGTAGTGGATGTCGATCCTGCAGCGGTTCCTCCGCCCGCGAAAGAACATAAACCGTACAAGAGGGAATTGGGGAAGTTCGTGATGGTGCCGGGCAATGCCAGACGCCGTCATCCGGTCGTGGAGGAACGGATCGGAAAGTTGCGGGAATACGCCGAGTCCACCCCGCTAAACCGGATCGAACCGGGGAGTGACGATTTGGGAATCGTGGCCTCCGGCGCAGTCTATCAGTACGCCCGGGAGGTTTTCCCCGAGGCGACTTTTCTTCGCCTCGGCATGGTTTACCCGCTGCCGGAGAAACTGGTCCGAGAGTTTGCCAGCCGGGTGAAAAAAGTTTTGGTTGTTGAAGAGCTCGATCCGTTCTTCGAAGAGCATCTCCGGTTGCTGGGCATTCCGGTTTCCGGCAAGGATGTCTTCCCCGTCGTTGGCGAATTCAGTCCGGCGCTGATCCGCCAGTCCGCAATCAAGGCCGGCTTTCTTCCGGCGGCGGTTTCCGAATCATCCCCTGCCCCCGTGCTGGACATCCCTGTCCGTCCTCCGGGCCTCTGCCCCGGTTGCGGCCACCGCGGCATGTATGCCGTTCTCAAGGATGCAAATGTCGTGGTCATGGGCGACATCGGTTGCTACACTTTGGGGGCGGCCTCGCCGCTTGAAGCGCTCCATTTTTGCGGCTGCATGGGCGCAAGCATCGGCGTCGCCCACGGCATGGACAAGGGGGGCGTTCCGGATCGTTGTGTGGCCGTCATTGGCGATTGCACGCTCTTCCACTCCGGCCTGCATCCATTGATCAACACCCTTTACAACCAGGGGAAAACAACCACGATCATCGCCGACAACGGCACCACCGGCATGACCGGGCATCAGCATCATCCGGGCACCGGGCAGACCCTGCAGAAGAAGCCGACTGTGAAAGTTGATCTGGAACAATTGGTTCGCAGCCTTGGCTTTGGCAAGGTTGACGTATGCGACCCCAATGAGATGGACCCTTTCCGGAAGATACT
>CAIUXU010000127.1 GCA_903903205.1 uncultured Syntrophobacterales bacterium | reverse complement strand
GGCTACATCCTGGCAGGCGTTGCGATGCTCTTCCTGCTTCTCTACCTCCGTTTCCCCGGCGAGGCAGTGACAGAAGCCATCAAAGCAGCAACCACCCGCAGCTATCCGGGGTTGCTTCTTTCGATCGATGCGACCCAGCCCGCTATTCCGCCGGGCATCACGCTGAAGAACGTCACGGCCGGTTTTCGGAGCCGTCCGGAAGCGATCCTCCGTGCGGAGAGTCTCGGCATCCGGCCCGGATGGCTTTCGCTGCTCCGGGGCCGCCTTGCGCTCGTCACGGTTGCGGAGGGGTACGGCGGCGATATTCGGGGGAACATTGAATTTGTTAACATTTTCTCCGTAAAAGGACCGCTCTCGGCAGAGATGAATATCCAGGATATCCGGATTGAGAAGTGCGCCTGGCTCCGGGATGCGCTGGCCCGTCAGATCACCGGAACTCTGAAAGGGTCGGCCACCTTCAGCGGCACAGCGGAGTCCCTGAAAAATGGAACCGGGAATATCGATTTTACGCTGACCAGTGGAACCTACCAGCTCCTGGAGAACCTCCTCGGTTTTGACCGGATCGATTTCAGCAAGGTCGAGGCGAAGGCCAGCTTCCGCAACGGCGCCCTGAAGATTGCGGGGCTGACGTTGAACGGGGAGAAGATCCGAATTTCTCTGAAGGGGAATATCCTGTTGGCCGACGATTTAAATGAGAGCCAGCTCGACCTGAACGGCTCGATCGAGATGCCGATGCAAGGCAACAAGCGGGTGACGCTGGCCATCAGCGGCACCTTGAGGAACCCGAAAACGAAGTTTATGTAATTAAGTAAGGTGATTTTGTGGACTGGGCGCGTTATTTTCATTTTTCACTATCGGATCTCCGGAGGCTCGCCTCCCGGCGGACGCTGATCCTCGCGGTGATGGCCGTCTTCATCTACCAGGGGGTGGGGATCTTTTACAAGACCCTGACGCTTCAGCTCATCCGGATGAGGCCTGCGCAGGCCGTGGAGATCAAGGCCTCGGCGGCGGCGGTTCCGGTCCGGGAACCGCCGGACGCCTACCGCGCGATTCCGGAAAGGAATCTCTTCGGGACAACGACGAAAGTGGTTGCAGACAAAGCAACCGCAGCAGCACCGCAGCAGGACATCGCCCTCCTCTTCGAAGTCAAAGGCACCGTTGCCGGCGAGGGGAAATATGGTTTTGCGATCATCGAAGAGAAAGTGACGAAGAAGCAGCGTCTTGTGAAAGCGGGGGATGTCGTTTCCGGCGCAAAGGTGATCCGGATCAGGAGGAACGCCATTGATCTTCTCGTCGAAGAACGGAACCTGACCCTCAAGATGGCGGAGATGAAGGAAGCACCGATCCTCCCGCTGTCAGCCGCGATGGCTCCGAACGAACCATCCACACAGTCCGGCGCCATCGTCCTCAATCGGAGCGAGCTCCAGGAAGCGATGGCGGACATGGGAAGCATGCTCAGTCAGGCGCAGATTCGACCCTACTTTAATGCGGGGGTTCCCGACGGGTTCATCGTGACCAGCATCCGGGCGGGGAGTCTTTACCAGAAGATGGGGGTTGCCAACGGGGATATTATTCAGGAGGTAAACAACCGGAAAATACAGACGGCGGATGACCTGACGGGTCTGCTCAACACCCTGAAGTCGAGCAACGACATCTCGCTGGTGGTTAGACGCGGGGGGAGCCCGAAGGCAATGAGTTACCAGTTCCGGTAGCAGGGGAAATAGGGTTGTCGTCATGTATGAAGCCTGTTTTGGGCTGAAGGAGAATCCATTTACGCTGTCGCCGGATCCGCGGTATTTTTACCTGAGCCCGCAGCACCGGGAGGCCCTGAACTGCCTGATCTACGGGATTCATGAAAAAAAGGGATTCATGGTTGTCACCGGTGGAATCGGCACCGGCAAGACGACGCTCTGCCGTTCCCTGCTGGCCGGTCTGGACGGATCCGTGGCCACGGCGCTCATTTTCAACCCCGCGCTTTCCGATATCGAGCTCTTGAAAACGATCAACCAGGAGTTTGGCGTCCGAATGGGGAGGGGCAGGGGGACCAAGAAGCGGTATCTCGATGCGCTGAACGGTTTTCTGCTGCAGAATTTTGCAGACGGGAGAAACGCCGTCCTGCTGATTGACGAGGCCCAGAACCTCCCGCACAGCGTCATGGAGCAGATCCGGATGCTGTCGAATCTCGAGACGGTCACGGAGAAGCTGATCCAGATCATCCTGATGGGTCAGCCGGAACTTCTCCGGCTGCTGGCGCTGCCTTCGCTCCGTCAGTTGAACGAACGGATTACGGTTCGCTACGACCTGAAGCCGCTCGCCAGGGATGATGTCCGTCGCTATAGCGAACACCGGATGGCGACGGCGTCCGGGCAGACGGACGGGATCTTTGCGCCGGGGAGCTTCGGATTGATCTACAGAGCCTCCCGGGGCATTCCGCGCCGAATCAATGCGATCTGCGACCGGGCGCTTCTTGTCGCTTACGGGCGGGATCTCCGAACCGTTGACCGGCGTCTCGTCCGCGCGGCCATCCGGGACATCGGCCCGGGATATCTGACGGAGACCGGTTTTGGGAGGATAAACCGGGGCGTATTCGAAATCATCGTCGCCGCGCTTTTGTGGACGGTCCTGCTGCTGCTAACCCTTCGAGGGTGAGTTAGCACTTGACGGAGAGGGGCAATGAGTTATATCAATGACGCGCTGAGAAAGGCTCAGAAAGATAAGGACAGTCGTTATGAGCGTTTCGGCGGCGTCATTGCCCAAAACCCCGAAGGACCGGACCGCCGGCGGAAACGACGGGTCGTTGTCGGCGCAATTGTGGTGCTGGCCATCTTTATTTCCGCCGTCCTGTTCTTTGCCGTTTATGGCATGAGGCAGTTGCCCGACCGGCCAAAGGGGGCATCCCTCTCCCCGGCAACCGTCGCGGAAAAGCCTGCACCAAAGGCCACAGAAAAGGTCAACCGACCTTCGGACGGGCCACCGGTGACGAGCGAGGCAGATGTACGGTATCAGGAGGCGCTGATTGCCCAGCGGGCGGGGGATCTCGGACGGGCCGAGACGTTTTACGAGAAGGTTCTGGCGCTCGATCCCGGGCATGTGCGGACCCTGAACAATCTCGGGGTCATTTACATGGGGCAGAAGAAGCGGGAAAAGGCGATTGCAGTCTTTGGCCGGGCCGTTGTGCTGAAAAAGGATTACGTCGATCCGTATTACAATCTGGCCTGTCTCTACGCCCAGACGAACGAAATCGACGAGAGCCTCTGGTATCTGAAAGTTGCCGTCTCCATCGACGGCGGTGTGATAGACTGGGTCAAAAAGGATGCCGACATGAAGAACGTGATCGCATCCCCGGAATTCAAGAAAATTATGGAGGGGCAAAAAAACTGATGCCGCTTACACGAAAAAAATATGGCGTTTTTTCAATCATTTTGGCTTTTTTCGCGATGATGATGTTCCTGTCGCCGGGGACGGGTCTTGCGGCTCGTCTCGCGGGGGATGAGCAGCCGGTGTCCACCGCGCCTGCGGGGTCACCGAAAGCCACTGAAACAAAATCAAAACCGGTCCCGGCAGAAACGGCCCCGTCAAAACCGGAGGAGGCTTCACTGTCGCCACAGTCGCCCTCCAAAACCGCTTCCCCGCAATCAGGCCGGTTTGTGACGATCGATTTTGACAACGTCGATATCACGGTCTTCATCAAGTTCATAAGTGAACTGACGGGAAAGAATTTCCTGGTCGACGACAAGGTCAAGGGGAAGGTAACGGTCATCTCCCCGAAAAAGATCCCTGTGGATGAAGTTTACAAGGTATTCGAGTCGGTTCTCGAGATTTATGGTTTTGCCACAGTGCAGTCGGGAGAAATGATCAAGGTGATCCTTGCCCAGGACGCAAGGGGTAAAAACCTGGAGCTTCGGCTGAAGAGGGAGGATATCGCGCCTGAGGACAAGATCGTGACGCAGATTCTCTCCCTCCAGCACGCGAGCCCCGACGAGATGAAGAAGGTTCTCGACCCGTTGATCTCCAAGACGAGCGTCGTCCTGGCCTACCCGCCGACGGGGATGCTGATCATCACCGACCTCCTCTCCAACATCCAGCGGTTGCAGAATATCGTGACCGCCCTCGACGTGGACGGCGTCGGGGAGCTGATATCCTATATACCTTTGAAGTACGCCTCGGCGATGGAGATGGTAAAGACCATGACGGCGATGTTTCAGCCCCAGCCCGGGCGAGGGGCGCTTGCCCCGATCAAGATTGTAGCGGATGACCGCACCAACGCGCTGATCATCCTGGCGACGGAGAACGACACGGCGAGGATCCGGGAGCTGCTGAATCTCATGGACAAGGAGATCCCCAAGGGTTCTGGGACCATACGGGTCTATTATCTCCAGAACGCCAAGGCGGAGGATCTGGCCAAGGTTCTCACCGGCCTTCCCCTGCAGGCAAAGCCCGCCGGCGCGGCGGGTGTCCCTGGCGCGGCTTCAGCATCGGGATCCATCTTCTCCAAGAATGTTCAGATCATGGCAGACAAGGCCACGAATACACTGATTATTACCGCAGAAACCGCGGACTACCTCGTTATCGAGGACGTAATCCGGAAACTGGACATCTCCCGGGCCATGGTCTATCTGGAGGGGTTGATCATGGAGGTGAAGGCCGACAAGAGCTTCAACGTCGGTGTCGAATGGAGCGTGCTCAGAAATGTGAACATCCAGCCCGTCACGGATCTGGGTGGACAAAGCGCTGGCATGGCAGGGTTTACAGGCGCCGGCCTCATTCCCCAGGTCAGTTCGACCGGCGCGGTTTCCATGCCAAGCGGTTTTTCGCTGGGCGTCATCGGCGCCGGGATCAAGATCGGGGGCTTGCTCTTTCCAAATATCGGCGCCGTCCTGAATGCATACCAGAACGATACGGATGTCCGTATTTTGTCGACGCCACAATTGCTGACCCTGGACAACGAAGACGCGGAGATCACCGTCGGAGAGAACCTTCCTTTTCTCGCCCGGCAGGACACGGGGGTGAGCGGAGCGACGACCAATTTGACCGTAGGAAGCAGCTACGATTACAAGGACGTCGGCGTCACCCTCAAGGTGACCCCCCAGATCAACAAGGATGGCTTTGTCCGGATGAAGATCGACCAGTCTGTCAAGAAGGTCGTCAAGCAGTCCGCATCCGTGGACGCTGCGGGGAGTCAGGTGCTGACGCCGACAACCCTGACGCGGACCGCCAAGACGACGGTCGTGGTGAAGAGCGGAGAGACGGTCGTCATCGGCGGGATGATCCAGGATGATTCCAGCAAGGGAACCGGCAAGATCCCGATCCTGGGCGATATTCCGCTGCTGGGATGGCTCTTCAAAACGCGGTCCACCTCCAATACTAGAACAAACCTGTTTGTCTTCATCACCCCAAGGATTGTCGAGCAGCCGGAAGATGCACGGAAAATCCAGGAGGAAAAGATGGACTACATGAAGACCATTCAGGAAGGAACGATCAAGAGTATGCCGCAGAAGAAAAAAAGTGCTGAGGACTGAGGAAAACCATATCCGTCCCCGAATTCCGTTATCGGGGATAAGGGATTTCGGGGATGACAACATAAGGGATTTCGGGGATGACAAAAAACACTCAGCACACAGCACTCAGCACACAGCACTTGTTTTTAACCGACCCGCAGGACGCCGCGCCGGGCAGCGCTGGTGTCGTAGAGCCCCAGAAGAAGGCTTTGCCCGAAAAGGCGCTGCTTGCAGCCCTGGGCGAGGAGTATGGCATTCCTTTCTGGGAAGAGCTGCCCACGGACCACATCGACACGGCCTTCACGGCACTGTTTTCGATCCAGTACCTCAAGAAGCAGAAGATGGTTCCGCTCGATACACCACAGGGGTTTGTCGTGGCGGTCAATGACCCGGCCAATTTTCAGGCCGCGGATGACCTCTGCCGCCTCCTCGGCCTGCCGGAGCGGCCGCTGGTCCTCGCGACGCAGGAGGCGATCCAGGCCGCAATCAACCTTGCCTACGACTTGAGCCGGAGCACGGCCAAGGAGTTCTTCCAGGAGATGAACACGGAGTCAACGGACAGCCTCATCTCCGAGATCGAGGAGACCGGCGACCTGCTCGACGAGACAAGCGACGCGCCGATCATCAAGCTGGTAAACCTTCTCCTCTCGGGGGCGATCAAGGACCGGGCAAGCGATATCCACATCGAGCCCTACCAGGCGAGCGTCAAGGTTCGCTACCGGATCGACGGCATCCTCTACGACATCCTCAGCCTGCCCCGGAAGATCCATTCGCCGCTGGCGTCGCGCGTGAAGATCATGGCGAAACTGAACATCGCCGAAAAGCGCCTCCCCCAGGATGGCCGAATCGAGATCAAGGTCGCCGACCGGAATGTCGATATCCGCGTCTCCACCATCCCGACTGCCTTCGGGGAGCGGGTGGTGCTCCGCCTTCTCGACAAGACCTCATCGATCCTGATGCTCTCCGACCTCGGGATGGACGCACGGAAGGTCGGCATCTTCAACCGGTTGATCAAATCCCCCTACGGGATCGTTCTCGTTACAGGGCCCACGGGGAGTGGCAAGACAACAACCCTTTATGCGGCGCTGACGAGCATCAACTCCCCCGAGGTGAACATCATCACGATCGAAGACCCGATCGAATACCAGATCGACGGGATCGGCCAGATTCAGGTCAACCCGAAGATCGACCT
>CAIUXU010000126.1 GCA_903903205.1 uncultured Syntrophobacterales bacterium | reverse complement strand
TCCATCAGTCGGCCTTGACCTGCACGATCCATTTCTGCATCCGGGTCTGTTCGTTTTCCCACCCGTCGGAAAGCCGGAGGTCCAGAAAAGCAAGGAACAATTGATCCATCAGGCCTGCCGCTTTTTCGATCAGGTAGATTCGCTCAAGGATCTGCCCCTCCCGGTCGGCCTCGCCCCCTTCGCTTTCCGCGACGGAGGGCAGTTTCACGGACTGGAAATGGAAGCGGTCCGCCTTGAAGGTAAATTCCCACTCCGCCTTGTCGTGGGCTATTCGGAGACGCGCCGTGGTGATCTTCTTTCCCTGGCGCAGGGCCTCCTTCCCTTCCTTGAGGTCGGCGTGGAGCCCTTGACAGACGATCGTTTCGGCGTACTCCCCATCTCCCGATTCCAGGACGAGGCGCCGTACGAAAATGACCTCGCTTTCATCACCCCCGGGAAGACGAATCATCCCGTTTCTCTCCTCGCTCTTGAACCAGAGCCATGTGAGAAATTCCCTGCCGACGGTCAGGGGATCGACACCCGGCGGGAGGGAAGGGAGAGCGACGTCCATGGAATTTTGACCAGCGTCAGCCCCCTGCGGATGTAGAACCGCCCCATCGGAATCCCACGGCAGGTATGGAGAGAGACTGAGCGAAAAGGATTCACGGAAAAGCTCCTGAAGCTCTCCGGCCACTTTGTCCGAGAGGCAGCAGAAGGTCAAGACACGGTCAGGGACGGACCAGCATATTTCATGAAAGGAGGGAACGGGCATGGTTTTGCCGAGCAATTCGAGTCGCACAGACTCCCGGATCGCCTCGCGCTGTTCCCGGTAGAGCTTTTTCTGTCCGCTTTCGGCGAGCTGCTTCTGTTCCGCCTCCAGAATGCGGATTCGGAGGAGGGAAGGGGCGACCGATTTTCGGTCGATACGGAGGGAAAAAAGCATGTACCGTCCCTGGGCGTAGGATGCGTAAGAGAAATCTGTATCGAGGCAATTTTCCAGAGATGTCCAGCCTGCCGCCATTTCATCCGTCGTGCGCCAGACGGTCTGGAAGGCGTTGCGTCGGATCTGCTCGTTGAAGAAGTCGGGGAAATGGTCAGGGAGAGCCCCTGAAATGCGGTACCGCGAAAACGTGACAGATCCCTTCAACAATCCCATGATGTGTCTCCTTTTTGCGGGCGACACTAACCCGGTTGCCGGATGATGTCAAGCGAACGATCTGCATCATACGCATGGACACCCCGAGTATTTTGTGATAGGGCAATTTGCAAATCTGTTTCAAGGGGATCCGATGTTGATAAAAAAAGTCGGAATTGTCGCCAATATCGCCAAGGAAAAATCGCCTGAATACACCGCCGCCCTTCGCGAGTGGATGCTGAAGCGTGGGATCGAGGTCTATCTCGAAGAGGGGATCGCCGCGAAGATTGGCTGCCTTCCCGGTGTTGAGAAAGGGAAGCTATGGATGCTGGTCGATCTGATCGTCGTTTTTGGCGGCGACGGCACGATTCTCAGAACGGCCCGCCTGGTTCGGGATCGGGATGTTCCGATCGTTGGGATCAATCTCGGCGTATTCGGGTATCTGACTGAGGTGAACCTCGATGAGATGTACAGTGCCATGGAGGTGATTCTCGAGGGAGATTTTCAGGTCGAAAAGCGGATGATGCTCGATGTGGAGATCCAGGGGGGCGGGGAGCCGTTTCGGGAAGGGACGGTCCTGAACGATGTTGTGATCAATCGCGGGAATCTCTCCCGGATCGTCGAGTTGGAGACCATGGTGGATGGCCGTTATCTGACGACTTTCAAGGCCGACGGACTCATTGTCGCGACGCCGACCGGCTCCACGGCCTATTCGATGGCCGCCGGCGGACCCATTGTATTCCCGGAGTTGAATTCAATTCTCATCAACCCGATCTGTCCCCACACCCTGACGAACCGGCCGGTCATCCTGCCGGAAAATGCAATTGTCCGGGTGACGCTGGGCGCACTGGAGCAGGGGGCGACCGTGACGCTCGACGGACAGGTCTCCTTCACCGTCAAGTACGGCGACAGCATCACCATCCGGAAATCGCGGTACGTCACCACGCTGGTCTCCTCCCCGCACCGGGGCTATTTTGAGATCCTGCGGACAAAATTGGGATGGGGCGGCTCCCCGACGGGAGCGGTCCGGAAGGGACAAGATGCTCGCGGAACTGAACATCCATAATTTTGCGATCATCGATGAATTGAAGGTGGTGTTCGATGGCGGCCTGAACATGATCTCCGGGGAGACCGGCGCCGGAAAATCGATCATCATCGGCGCTGTCGGCCTGTTGCTGGGCGACAGGGCGAATACCGACATGATCCGCTCCTTTGAGGATGCGGCCGTCGTGGAGGCGCTTTTTGACATTCGCGGGCAGGATGGATTGCGGGCGAGAGTCAGTGAAATGGGATTCGGCGACGGCGAAGAGCTTGTCGTCCGCCGCGTGATTTCCCGTTCCGGAAAGAACCGGGTCTATATCAACGGCCGGCTTTCATCGCTTGCATTGCTTGCCGAGATCGGCGAATCCCTGATCAACATCTGTGGCCAGCACGAACACCAGAAGATTCTGAATCCGGACAACCATACCGACATCCTCGATGAATTCGGGAGGCTGCACTCCCTTCGGGCGGCCTTTCGGGAGAGGTACAATGGTTATCGTTCACTCCAGGAGAAACTTCGCGCTCTTCATGGGCGCAGCACGATAAGGGTTGAGCAGGAAGAGCTTCTCCGTTATCAGATCGGCGAGATCTCCCAGGCGGGCGTGCGGACGGGGGAGGACGCCGCTCTCACGGATGAGAAGAAGATTCTTGCTAACGTTCAAAAGCTGATTGATCTTTCCGGTGCGGCCTATGAGACACTGTACGGGAAAGGCGATTCCGTACTGGCCGAGTTCCGCGGCGTGGTTTCGGATGTGAAGGAGATCCTGAAGATCGATCCGGGTTTGAAACTCTCCGAACAGGAGCTGGAGGAGCTCTACTTCAGGATTGAGGAGGCGGCCTTTACGCTCCGCGATTATGCAAAGCGTCTTTCCTATGACCCCGCCCGACTGGAGGTCATTGAGGAGCGGCTGGAATATTTGGGGCGTCTAAAACGGAAATACGGAGGCACCCTCGATGCCATCCTTATAAAACAGGCCGAGGCGGAGCGTGAGATTGCGGAGATTTCCTCCCTGGGAGAAGAGATCGAGGCGCTGACCCTGAACATTGCATCTGAGCGGAAACAGATGATGGAAGTCGCAACGGAGCTCTCTTCAAAGCGACGCGAGGCGGCGGCCGCGCTGAAACAGTCGGTCGAAGCGGAGATCGGAACACTCAGGATGGAAAACGCGCGCTTTGAAGTGGTCTTTGCCGATCTCCGGGACGATCCGCTTGAGGCGACCTTGAATGAAAAAGGGATGGACATCCCGGAGTTTTATCTCTCGGCGAACGTGGGTGAAGAGATGAAACCACTTCGGGGGATTGCATCCGGCGGAGAGCTCTCCCGAATCATGCTTGTGCTGAAGAAGGTTCTGGCCCGGACGGGTTCCGTGGGGACGGTTGTCTTCGATGAGGTCGATAGCGGAATCGGCGGCGCGACGGCGGAGATCGTCGGCCGGAAATTGCGGGAAGTCGCAGGGCACCATCAGGTCCTCTGCATCACCCATCTGCCCCAGATTGCATGCTACGGCGACCGCCATTACCGGGTGGTGAAAAAGGTCGCCGATGAGCGGACGAACACGTCTGTTTCCCTCCTTTCCGGGGAGGAGCGTCTGGAAGAGATCACCCGCATGTTGGGCGGGGTGGCGCTTACGCAAAAGACGAAGGAGCATGCACGGGAGATGCTCCTCGCAGCTCGTGGGTGAGCCTGCGTACAGGCTAATGGAGCTGGATGGCACTTCACGCAGTCAGGAGAAAGCGATGCTGAGAAAAGCTTGTATTGGTGATGTCAAGACGATTCACAGACTGATCAACATCTCTTCCGGTAAAGGAGAGATGTTGCCCCGTTCACTTATGGATATCTATGGCAGTCTGAGGGATTTCTACATTTATCAGGACGAGGAGCAGGATGAGATCCGCGGGATCTGCGCGATGAGCATCATCTGGGAGAATCTGGCGGAGATCCGCTCCCTTTATGTCGATGAGGAGCACCGGATGGGAGGGATTGGGCGGAAACTGGTAGAGGCCTGCATCTCCGAGGCGATCACACTGGAGCTCTTCCGGGTCTTCACCCTGACCTACAAGCAGGAGTTCTTCCATAAACTCGGCTTTCTGGAGGTAAAGCGCTCCACACTTCCGGAGAAGATCTGGTCCGATTGTTTTCGCTGCTCGAAGTACCCTGATTTCTGCGATGAAGTCGCCATGATCCTGGAGCTTTGAGATCACAATGGTTCATAAGTTTGCCCTTTTCGTTCTTATGCTCTATTGCCTCTCCGGCTGCGCCGCTCCGGCCCGGAAGCCGGCGCCGCGACCGACGCCTCCTCCTCCCGTCGTAAAACCGCTTCCCCCTGCCCAGAAACCGGCGCCGCCATCTCCCCTTCTCCCTTCGGGAATCCCGATCTCCCCGGAGATTCCTACACCGTCCGTTGTTCCGAAGCCGCTTTCCCCGCTCGCCCGTCTCACGACCGACCAGTTTCCCCTCTTCACCGATGACATGGATCTGGAGTCGCTCGATGCTGCCGTCGAAAAAAGCCTTCAATATTACCAGAGAACAGCCGGAGGCGGGCCTTCCCAGATGGATGACGACCGAATCACCGTACGAGAACTCCGGGAATCCCTTATTGCACTTCGGGAGATCCTGCGCAGCAGTGATACGGAAGCGGTCAGACAGGATCGGATCCGGGAGACCTTCGACGTTTATCAATCGACTGGTTCGGATGGCAAGAACGCCGTCCTTTTCACCGGCTATTTTGAGCCGATCATGAAAGGGGCTCTGAACAAGACCGAAGAATACAAATATCCGGTTTACAAAACCCCTGATGATGCGATTACGGTAAATCTCGGCAAATTCCGCGACAGGTTTAAAAACGAACAACTGACCGGACGAGTGAAAAACGGGGAGCTCCTTCCCTACTACAGCCGGAGCGAAATCGAAGATCAGGCTTCACTGGACGGGCGAAATCTTGAGTTGGCGTGGGTGGGGGACCGGATTGGTCTCTTCTTCCTGCACACCCAGGGGTCCGGCAAGATCGAACTGACAAACGGCAGACTGCTCCAGATCGGGTATGCAAAATCCAACGGACGCCCGTTCCGGAGCGTGGCGCGCTTTCTCCTCGATGCGGGCAGGATCTCGCAGCAAGAGACCTCCTACCAGGCGATCAAACGATATCTCCGGGAGCACCCGAACGAGCTTTCGGAGATCCTCGGCTACAATGAGAGCTTTGTATTTTTTCGTGTGGTTGAGCAGGGGCCTGTCGGATCGATCGGAGAGGTTCTAACACCGGGGCGTTCGATTGCCACCGATGCCGCTGTTTTTCCACGGGGATCGCTTGCCTTCATGCGGGCACGCAAACCGGTCCTCGACCGCGAAGGGAACGCCTTGTCCTGGGTCCCTTTTTCCCGATTTGTGATCAGCCAGGATGCGGGGGGGGTGATCAAGGGGGCGGGGCGCGTCGATCTTTTCTGTGGAAGCGGCGGCGAGGCGGAGATGTTGGCAGGAAGTTTGAAGGAGCGGGGGGAACTTTTTTTTCTGGTGAAGAAGAGGCAGGATGGTCGCACGGATTAGGGTCTGTAACGTAGTGTGGCCAAGTATTACAAAGTACGGCACTTGTCAAACGACCGGCCACACTTGGCTGCCGCGGATGGACTGTCCGTCTTGGTTAAAAATATTAGATATTTTTTCTTGATTGTTGTTTTTCTTTGTGTTAGGGCTATCGCCAGGATAATCATGAGAGGTTTAGAACCATCCGGGTGTGGTGGTGGGGTTGTGGTCCATAAAACCGACTAATGAAAGGGGGAAATCAGGGAATGACGAAGGCAGAATTGATTGCAGTGATGGCGGCGGGGGCGGATATTACGAAGGCGGCGGCGGCGGAAGCGCTGGAGGCCTATACCGGAGCGGTGTCCAAGGAACTGACGAATACCGGAAAGCTCGGGCTCGTCGGGTTTGGAACCTTCTCAGTCGTGAAGAGGAAGGCCCGTGAAGGCAGGAACCCCCAGACCGGAAAGAAAATCAAGATTGCAGCCAAGAAGGTGGTTAAATTCAAGGCAGGCAAGGCTTTGGCCGACAAGGTAAATGGCGCAAAAAAATAGCAGGGATGTGCAGAAAAAGGCAGGAAAGGCCTCCATCCGCGGATGGGGGCCTTTCTCTATGTGCCGTGCCTGATTCATCCCCCCCTTCCGACAAAGCGGATGGGGCGGAAGCAGCAGGCGCCAGTGCAGGAGGTGCGTTTGATGAAAAAACGGATTTTAAGCGGAATGAGGCCCACCGGGAAACTCCATCTGGGAAATCTTCACGGCGCACTTTCAAACTGGATTGCCCTCCAGGATCACGGCGATTACGACTGTTTCTATTTCGTGGCCGACTGGCATGCGCTGACGAGCGACTATGCCGGCACGAGCGAGATCCGGGCGAACGCCATCGACATGGTTATCGACTGGCTTTCCGCTGGCCTTGATCCGATAAAGAGCACCTTCTTCATTCAGTCCACGATCAAAGAGCATGCCGAACTCTTTGTTCTTCTCTCCATGATAACCCCCCTTGCGTGGCTGGAGCGGAATCCCACCTACAAGGAGATGAAGGAGGAGCTGATCCAGAAAGACCTCTCGACGTTCGGTTTTCTCGGCTACCCGGTTCTCCAGGCGGCGGACATTATCATGTACAAGGCCTATGGGGTTCCAGTGGGCGTCGATCAGCTTCCCCATGTCGAGCTGACGCGCGAGATCGCACGCCGTTTCAATTTCCTCTACGCCGACATCTTTCCCATCCCCGAACCGCTTCTTGCGGAGGTTCCGAAGCTGCTGGGTATCGACGGGAGGAAGATGAGCAAGTCCTATGACAACGCGATCTTCATGAGCGACCGCGGCGACGACCTGAAGAAAAAAGTCGTCGCAATGTTTACGGATCCCCAGAGGCAGCGCAAGAGCGATCCGGGCCGTCCGGAGCTCTGCAATGTTTACAAGTTTCACGGACTCTATTCAGCGCCGGAGACCGTTGCGGAGATCGCCCCCGCCTGCCGGAGCGCGGCCATCGGCTGCATCGAATGCAAACAGCGCCTGGCCGCCGCGATCGCGGAGGGGATGCAAACGATCCATCAGCGCCGTGACCACTTTCTGAGCCATCCTGAAGAGATCCGGGCGATCATCGAAGACGGCAATGTCCGGGCCGGCCAGATTGCAAAGGCGACGCTGGCCGAGGTTCGGGAAGCCATGAAGATCAGCCATGAGCTATGAGATCAAGCTCGACGTTTTTGAGGGTCCGCTGGACCTTCTGCTCTATCTCATCCGAAAAAATGAGATCGATATCTACAATATTCCCATTGCGCTGATCACCGAGCAGTATCTCTCCTATCTGGATCTGATGCGCTCTTTCAATCTTGATCTTGCCGGAGAATATCTGGTGCTGGCCTCGACGCTCATCCACATCAAGTCGAAGCTGCTGCTGCCACCGGCCGAGGGTGAGGGCGAAGAGGAAGAGGGAGAGGACCCCCGCGCGGAACTGGTTCAGCAGCTCCTGGAGTACCAGGCCTTCAAGGAAGCGGCGCTCAGCCTGGACAAGCGACCGCTTCTCGATCGCGATGTCTTTACCAGGGGCGCAGCATCCGAAGAGGAGCAGACCAGCGTCGAGGAGGCGGATGACGAGCTTATTGAGGTTGACATCTTCGAACTCGTTACGGCCTTTCGCCGGATCATCGTCGGTCTCGACCGCAAGGAGGAGCTGGATATCGACACGGAGAAAATGTCCCTGACGGACCGAATCAACGAAATCATGGAGAGATTAACTGAAGAGGGACAAATCAGTTTTGCCGATCTGCTGGGTGACAGAACCGACCGGAAGAGAATCATCTACACGTTTCTCGCGATTCTGGAGCTCATGAAACTGAGAATGGTCAGGGCCTATCAATCGGAATCCTTCGGAGCGATCCGGTTATTTCCGGCGGTGGAGGGGAGAGGGGAAGGGTGATGGAGGAGAAAATTGCGATCATCGAGGCGCTCCTGTTTGCCTCCGAAGCCCCGCTGACGGTGGAACGAATTGTTTTGACCCTGCCCGATACGGAAAAAAAAGAGGTCGTCTCACTTCTGGAAGGATTGATTCGGGAATACGATGCGCGGGGAGGGGGGATCTGCCTTCGAGAGATCGCCGGTGGCTTTCAGTTCCGGACGAGAACGGATCTCTCTGCCTGGGTTCGGAAATTGAAAGTGGGGCATCCTGCCCTCCTTTCGCCGGCCGCACTCGAGACCTTGGCCGTGGTTGCCTATCGCCAGCCGCTTGTGAAAGCGGAAATAGACCGGATTCGCGGTGTGGATGCAAGCGGCGCCTTGCGGGGATTGTTGGAGAAGAAAATCGTCCGGATTGTAGGCAGAAAAGATGTTCCCGGAAAACCGATCATCTACGGAACGACGCGGAAGTTTCTCGAGGTTTTCAACTTGAAGGATCTTTCCGAATTGCCGACGCTTCGGGAACTGAAAGATTTACAGGAGCAGCAGGAATAGGGCTATGGAAGAACGCATACAGAAAATCCTCTCTCGCGCGGGCATCTCGTCCCGTCGCGCGGCGGAAAAGATGATCGCCGAAGGCCGGATTACCATCAACCAGGCCGTGGTGATGGAACCGGGAACAAAGGCGGACGCCGACAGGGACGAAATCCGCGTGGATGGCCGACTGGTCTCTTGTGATGCAGAGAGGGTCTATATTCTGCTCCATAAACCACAGGGCTATGTGACGACGCTTAACGATCCGCAGGGAAGGCCGATTGTAACGGATCTCCTCAGCGGGGTCACGGAGCGGGTGTTTCCCGTCGGACGTCTCGACTACGATTCGGAAGGCCTTCTGATCCTGACCAACGATGGAGACTTCTCGCAGCGCCTTCAGCATCCCCGCTACGGAATCCCGAAGAGTTACCGCATCAAGGTGGAAGGGATCTTTCCGAAGAGGGAAATTCAGCTCCTGGAGCAGGGGATCGTTCTGCCTGACGGAAGATTCGCGCCCTCGGACGTGCGTCTCGAAAAGACGAACCCTCGAAGCTCCTGGCTCCGGCTGACGATCACCGATGGAAGGAATCGTGTGATCCGGCGGGCGTTTGAGTCTCTGGGACATCCCGTTTGCCGCCTGATCCGTGTCGCCGTAGCGGATATTACGCTTGAATCCGTGCGTGAGGGTGCATGGCGCAGATTGACCCCGAAGGAGGTGACCCGGCTGTTGGTCCATGCCGCAGGTCAAAAAACGGGGAAAAATTGTCTTGACATTCAGTTGAAAATAAATAATAGTCGCCGAAAATAAAGGTATATTACCACGTTATTTGAGTAAGACCGTTGTTCTGATTGTTTCAGGGGATGAGAGTGGACAGCCATGATAAGGAGGAATGCATGAACAAATCTGGACTCATTGAGGCGTTAAGCAGCAAAG
>CAIUXU010000125.1 GCA_903903205.1 uncultured Syntrophobacterales bacterium | reverse complement strand
TTGGAGAGCATGAAGTCGAATTCCTGCGCGGGGAAGGCATCGTGCGAGAGCGTGGACCATTCCGCCCCGCCGACGATGTGGTCGGCGCTCTCCCCCTCGCCTTTGAGCAACATGTCGGCCTTGCAAACGGCGTAGGTTTCCGGGTTGATCTCCTGCCCGTACAGGGAGCATTCGATTTGCTGGCCGCGCTTGGCGCCGATCTCCGTGAGCGTCTCCTCCCCCACGGTGAGCATACCGCCCGTGCCACCGGCGCCGTCGTAGAGCAGGTAGGTGCCGGACTTGATCTCGCCTTCGATGGGCAGGAAGACGAGGTTCGCCATCAACCGCACGGCGTCGCGGGGCGTCCAGTGCTCTCCCGCTTCCTCGTTGTTCTCCTCGTTGAACTTGCGGACCAGCTCTTCAAAGACCGTGCCCATCGAGTGGTTGTCGATCCCGGCAGGCGAAAGGTCAATGTCGGGATCGAGGAACTTGTTGATCAGCGTGCCGATGGCGTCGGCCTTGGAGAGTGTCTGTAACTGGTTGCGGAATTTGAAGTTTTCGAGGATGTCCTGGACGTTGGGCGAGAAGCCGTTGAGGTAATCCTCGAAGTCGGCCAGGAGCTGCTGCTGGCTGCCGCGTGATTTCAGGTCGCGGAGGGTGAATTTCGAGGTGTTATAGAAGGAGTGACCCGCCGCCCCGCAGAGCGCGGCCCGCTGCTCGGTAATGCACGCCTCGTCCAGCATCTTCCTGGTATCGAGCACGGCCTGCTTGGTCGGCTCCAGCACGGCGTCCATGCGCCGGATGACGAACATCGGCAGGATCACGTCCGGGTACTTGCCGCGTTTGAAGAGGTCCCGGAGGACATCGTCTGCGATTCCCCAGATGAACGAAACGATCTTGTTGTGGGTGGCCTGGTCCATTCCGATCTTCATTCCCTGCATAACGCCCCTTTGCAATAAGATATTTGTGGATCGTTATACACTTTTTTCACTCCATCGTCTGAAAAATCAACTTGCCGTCGGATACTCTCTCCGGTATGATCGACCGCAGTTTCATCCATTCAACCTGTGCAGAGGAGGCCAAGAACGATGTCAATAATCGAGTGGAAAAAGGTGGAAACGGTCGGCGTCATCACGATGAACAACGGGGAGAATCGACACAATCCCGAGTTTATCCGCGCCATTCTGACGGCGTTTGACGAAATCGAGAGGGATCCGACGATATCGTCGGTGATCATCACCTCCAGCGATCCGAAGAACTGGTCGCAGGGGATCGATCTTCTGTGGATGACGGGCGCCATGGCCATAAACGATCTTCCGGCAATCCGTGACTTCATGTATGGCCTGAACCGGATCTTCAGCCGAATCCTCCTCTACCCGATGCCGGTCATCGCCGCCATCAACGGGCATGCCTTCGGCGACGGAACGATCATGGCCTGCGCCTGTGACTTTCGATTCATGAAGGCCGATCGCGGCTTCTTCTGTTTTCCGGAAATCGACATCAACATTCCGTTTCTCCCCGGGATGCTGGCAATCGTCCGGAAGGCAATCCCTGGCTACAAACTCGAAGAGCTCGCCTTCAGCGGGAAGCGAACCGGGGCCGTGGAGCTGGAAGCGCACCATGTGATCATGAAGGCCTGCGAGAATGAAGAGGCGCTGATGCGGGAGGCCCTTGCCTTTGCCAAATCCTTCAACAAGCAACGCCCCATTTTCGCCGAGATGAAAAAGAGATTCAACCGGACCATCATCGAGGCCATGGAGAAGGAGGATCCCCTTTTCATCGAACCCCTCCAGTTGATGGTGCAGGGTTAATGCTGAAAGCTGGTTTTGAAACATGCGCCGTCTGATCAACCGTTACGTGCTGAAGGAGATCGCCCTTCCGTTCTGCATGATTCTCCTTGTGCTCACCTTCGTCCTGCTCATGGGCAAGATCCTGCAGATCATGGACCTGATGATCAACAAGGGGATCGGATTTGCAGACATCGCCCGGTTGATGCTTTACCTGCTCCCCTCCTTCCTGACTTTTACCATTCCCATCTCGCTTCTGATGGCCATCCTGATCGGCCTGGGACGGCTCTCGGGGGA
>CAIUXU010000124.1 GCA_903903205.1 uncultured Syntrophobacterales bacterium | reverse complement strand
TTCTCGCCGGTTTTTATCTTTATAAGCGCGATATCAGTCTTCGCGTCTTTCCCTATAACTTTCGCCTCGTACTCCTTGCCGTCTGAAAGTTTCACTATGATTTTGTCCGCCTGCTCGACGACATGGTTGTTCGTAAAAATATAACCGTCTTGGCTGATAATAAATCCTGAACCGAGGCTCTTCTGCTTGAATTGTCGTTGCGGCATGTCACCAAAAAAACGTTCAAAGAAATCATCCCCTCCGAAATTACGATCGAAAGGTGATCCCTGTCCGAAAGGGGAACGTAATCCTCCGCCGCGGACCGTCTTGGAGGTGCTGATATTTACAACAGAGGGTTTCAGTCTCTCTGCGAGATCCGCAAAAGACAATGGTGCACGCGACATCTCTGCCGGTGACACTGCCGATGCTAGTTGCACATCGGGTCCGGGAGTGGAAGGCGCAAAGGAGGAGCGGAGAACTTCCACCATTGAAACGACAAAAAAGCCTATCAGAAAAGCGAAAAGAAACATGATAAATGTATTGCGGCCCTTGTTTTCCGTTTTCATTTTCTACCCCCACAGGTCAAAATAAATTTTCATTCATGCTGCTAGGCATTTCACATTATATATATCATTTTGATTAATATAGTCGTCAAAAAAATTTTGTCAATATTTCCCGGTAATCTACTCTTTCAACCCGCGTTGTCGATGTCAACTATGTCCTCACTATATTGTATGTTGTACAAAGGGGGGGACATTGGTGAATTACCTGAAAATCTCGGAAGGAAAAATGGAGCGGGCGACCGGACTCGAACCGGCGACGTCCAGCTTGGGAAGCTGACATTCTACCACTGAATTACGCCCGCTCACGGAAAAAGACATTTAATGCCCTTCATCATTCGGAAGCAGGTGCCCATCTTAACCAACATGATCATTTTGTCAAGATCTTTTTGAACGCGGATAGAGTTTCCTTTATTTCATAGGCGCAAACGGACAGATCTTCCATGTCCTTCGAGCCCTTCCATTTCGGCGAAATGAGCGGTTGCATTCCCGTACCGTTTTAGCGCATCTCGTGAAAAAGAGAGAACGCTGGTCCGCTTAACGAAATCATAAACACCAAGGGGGGACGCGAAACGAGCCGTTCCTCCAGTCGGAAGCACATGGTTGGGTCCCGCCGTATAGTCGCCCAGTGCCTCCGGAGTATGCATTCCCATAAATATCGCCCCCGCATTCCGGATCTGGGAGAGAAGATCCCCGGGGTTTTGCACCATCAGTTCAAGGTGTTCCGGCGCAAAACGGTTGGCCAGAACAATCGCCTCCGCAAGATCACTCGTGACAACCAAAGCCCCGAAATCCGCAAGCGCTCGCAAGGCGATCTCCTTCCGCTTGAAAGTTTCAAGCTGGCGGTCGACCTCAGCGGCAACTGCGCCCGCAAAGATCTCATCCGGCGTCAGCAGGACGGCTCCAGCCATTTCGTCATGTTCAGCTTGAGCCAAAAGATCAGCCGCAGCATGAGCCGCATCTCCCGTTCCATCGGCAATGATAAGGACCTCGCTGGGTCCGGCGATCATGTCGATGCCGACCTGGCCAAAGACCATTTTCTTGGCTGCCGCCACATACACATTTCCCGGACCGACAATCTTGTCCACCCGGGGGATTGACGCCGTACCGAAAGCCAGCGCGGCAATAGCCTGTGCGCCGCCGATCTTGAAGATGCGATTCACTCCACCCAATTCCGCGGCTGCGGCGATTAACGGATGAAGCCTGCCGTCGCGGGAAGGCGTAACAAGGCAGATTTCGCTGACGCCGGCAATCCGAGCAGGAATCGAGGTCATCAGCACAGTGGAGGGATAGCACGCCGTCCCCCCCGGGGCATATATAGCGACACGCTCCAGCGGAAGGATACGCTGACCCAGCTCCACCCCTTCCTCTTCGGCTGTCGACCATCCTTCTTGCCGCTGATTTCCATGGAAATGGGATATTCTGCCTGCTGCCAAGCGGAGAATCTCCAGATCTTTCGGCGCAACCTGCGCACACGCCGCCATCCGTTCAGCAACTGACGTTTCAACCGTCGCTGCAGTCAAAACATGTCCATCCCACCTCGCCGTATACTCAAAAAGAGCTTCGTCGCCCCGTCTGCCGACCTCGTCCACGATCCGGCCGACGGCCGCCCAGAGTTCAGGATCAAAAACCCGACCCCGCTCCCGGATCCTCCGAAAATGGATTTCAAATTCCTCACTGTCCGTTCGAATGATTTTCATGCTTATCTCTCTTGGTCAAGGATTCCAGAGTCCTATCCGGAGATCCTGCGGATATCGGCCCCCAGCGCCGACAGTTTCTTCTCGATCTGCTGGTAACCCCGGTCTATGTGGTAAACACGGGAAAGGGTCGTCGTCCCCTCTGCCGCGAGCCCGGCCAGGATGAGGGAGGCCGACGCCCGGAGATCGGTCGCCATCACCGGCGCCCCGTGGAGCTTCGGGATTCCCCGGACGATCGCGCTCTTCCCTTGGATGACGATATCCGCCCCCATCCGCATCATCTCGCTCACATGCATGAAACGGTTCTCGAACACGGTCTCGGTAATGACACTCAAGCCGTTTGCAATCGCCATCATCGCCATGATCTGCGCCTGCAGGTCTGTCGGGAACCCCGGATGGGGCAAGGTCTTGACGTCAACGCTCCTCACTGTCACGCCGCCCGTCGCCCGGACGGCATCCCCCTCCAGCTCAATTCTCATACCGGCATCCCTCAGCTTGGCGATCAGCGCCTCTAAATGGAGCGCGTCGCAACCGAGAACCCGGATATCCCCACCGGTCATTCCTGCCGCCAGGAGAAAGGTACCGGCTTCAATCCGGTCCGGGATCACCGATGCCTCCACGGGATGGAGTGAGTCCACGCCGTCGATGACGATCACATCTGTTCCCGCCCCGCGGATCCTTGCCCCCATGCCGATCAGCACCTCTGCCAGGTTGACGATCTCCGGCTCGCGGGCCGTGTTTTTCAGGATCGTTTGCCCCTTCGCAAGCGTCGCGGCCATCATGATGTTCTCCGTTCCCGTCACTGTGGCAATGTCGAAATAGATGGTTGCGCCCTTCAGACGGGATGCCTTTGCCTCGACATACCCGTCCTTCAGCGTCACCTCCGCCCCGAGATCCCGGAGCGCCTGGATGTGGAGGTTGACCGGTCTCGCCCCGATAGCGCAGCCTCCTGGCAGCGAGACCCGCGCCTCACCCATTCGGGCTACAAGGGGACCGAGGACCAGGATCGAAGCCCGCATGGTCCGGACCAGATCGTATGAGGCCTCGCAACTCGTAATCCCGCCGGCATTGATCCGGACCGTCTCCCCTCCCTCGATCTTAACACCGAAACTTGATAGCAGCTTTTTTACTGTCTTGATGTCCAGAAGATCCGGAATATTGTGAAAGGTATTCCAGCCATCGACGAGAAGCGACGAGACCAGAATCGGCAGCGCTGCGTTCTTTGCGCCGCTTATCTGGACATCCCCCTGAAGCTTCCGCCCTCCGACGATCACGATCTTGTCCATAGCTCAATCCTCTTTCCGTGCCGATACTACTCTGTCCATCCCCCCGTAATCCTTGCGACATTCGATATCACGATAGCCGCATTCCTGCCGGAAGAGGGCCTCTACCTTATTACGCTGTCCCTCGCCGATCTCCAGGAAGATCCGGCCCCCCGCTTTAAGGCGAGACACCCCTTCCCGGATGATCCGCCGGTAATAATCCAGGCCATCCGGGCCGGCGAAGAGCGCCCCGCGGGGCTCGAAATCGCGGATTCCAGGCGGCAGGAGGCCGTACTGAACATCCGGAATATAGGGCGGATTTGAACAGATGATATCATATATTCCGGATACCGCCGCCAAAAGATCCCCTTGAATAAAATCCACACGATCCGCCACACCGTTGGCCATCGCATTCCGGCGAGAAACCGAAAGCGCCTCCGCCGAAATGTCCGTAGCCACTACCCGGGCCTCGGGCAGCTCCCTGGCCAGAACGATGCCGATCGCGCCGCTCCCCGTCCCGATATCGAGAATCTGCAGACCCGCTCCGGGGGGGTCGTAAAAACGCAGGAGCTCCTCGATGAGGCACTCCGTCTCCGGCCTCGGAATCAGAACCTCTCGACTCACCTCGAACCGAAGCGACCAGAACTCCTTCTCCCCCGTGATGTAGGCAAGCGGTTCGCCCGAGCAGCGTCTCGAAACCACCTGAGCAAACGCCGCAGCCTCCTCTTCAATAAGCTCCCGTTCCGGATGCGTAAAGAGTAGCAAGCGATCAATCTTCAACAAATGCATCAGGAGGAGCTCGGCGTCGAGCCGTGGAGAGGAACTGCCTGAGATATTCAAGTCATGGGCTGCCTGCTGAAGGATGGTCCGGATACTCGTCATCGTATGGAAGCTCCTTCGTCGCCTCCGAAAGTGCCCTAAATCCGGCTCCCGAAACGGCTTCGTAAAATGGCCGCAGGCAAGGCGCGCGAACCCTGAGGAGTGAGGCGTACTTTGGTGTACGCTGCAACAAGCCTGCCCCTGCAAAAGCAGGGGAAGGGTGAAGCGATACGCAGCATCCGGACTTTTTACGAAGCCGTCATCACTATCCCGACTGCTTCAGCAGATCCGCCTGGAAATGGGTCGTCAGCGCGTCAAACATGAATTGGATATCGCCGTTTAGGAAATTGTCCAGGCTGTAGGAGGTAAGCCCAATCCGGTGGTCCGTCACCCTTCCCTGGGGGAAATTGTAAGTGCGTATCCGTTCGCTCCGATCCCCGCTTCCCACCTGATTCCTTCTCGTCTCGGAAATCGCATCGTTGTGTTTCTTTACTGCCGCATCGAGGAGCCGCGACCGAAGAACCTTCATCGCTTTGTGTTTGTTTTTGAGCTGGGATTTTTCATCCTGACAGGTGACGATCAGGCCGGTCGGCAGATGAACAATGCGGACGGCCGAATCGGTTGTGTTGACGCTCTGTCCGCCATGGCCGCTTGAATGGAATACATCGATCCTAAGGTCGTTCGGATCGATTTGGAGATCCACCTCCTCCGCCTCCGGAAGGATCGCCACTGTCACCGCCGACGTGTGGATTCGCCCTTGCGCCTCCGTAATCGGCACCCGCTGGACCCGGTGAACGCCGCTTTCGTATTTCAACTGACTGTAGGCGCCCTTTCCAGTAACCAGCGCAATGATCTCTTTAAACCCGCCCATCCCACCGGCGGCGGTACTGTTCATCACCTCGACCTTCCACGCGGAGGTCTCCGCGAAGCGTGCGTACATGCGGAAAAGGTCTTCCACAAAGAGCCCTGCTTCATCTCCCCCTGTGCCTGCGCGGATCTCCAATAAAACATTCTTCTCGTCGTTCGGATCCCGGGGCAGAAGAAGAATTCTCAGCCTGTCCGCCAGGGTTTGCAGGGATTCTTTCAACTGAGGCAGTTCCTCTCGGGCGATCTCCTTCAGCTCTTCGTCGCTTTCCCGGAGAAGCGCCTGATCTTCCTCGATACGAAGGTTGATCTTTTCGTATTCGCGGAAGGTCTCGACAAGCGGGCCGAGATCGGAATGTTCCTTGGCATACTTCTGATAGACCCCTTGTTTGCCGACAATGGCCGGGTCGCTGAGGAGCTGTTCCAGATCCCTATACCGGGATTCGATATCCTTCAGTCTCGAGAACATCGTAACCTGCTAACATTAATTGGAATATTTCCAGGAAGATGGCGCCCACATTCCTGCGCCGTCCAAGAAACTTCAAGGGCAGGAGAACCCGCGCCCGGTACATCCACAGCGACGACTGGCCCCCCGTTTGGAAAATCAACAAGCGATTGGATAATCTCTACGCCTGTTTTTCCAGACCGGCGTACTTCCTTTTAAACCGCTCCACACGTCCCGCGGTGTCCATGAGCTTCTGCTTCCCCGTCATGAACGGGTGGCACTGGGAGCAGATTTCGGTTTTGATCTCCTCCTTGGTGGACCTCGTCTTGATCACATTCCCGCAAACGCAGGTAATGGTTGCTTCCTTGTATTCCGGATGGATTCCCTCTTTCATAATGAACCGTTCTCCTTCTCTATTAAGTCTCTGACTGCCCCACCGATCATTTTTGGTGTTTCCGTCGGCGCGAAGGGGTGGATTATAACCATTTGCGCTGCAAATTCAAGCAATATTTATTCCCGGCAGATATGGGGCACTCCACATTGGACTTCGGGCGCCGGTAAAGTGTATCTATGAGTTCATGGAGTCCAGGAAAAGCTTGTTGGTTTCGGTCTTCCGAACCTTGTCCATGATGAACTCCATCGCATCGACGGGGTTCATCTCCTGGAGCAGCCTCCTCAGGATCCAGATCCGGTTGAGATTAACCTTCGGGATCAAGAGCTCTTCCTTCCGGGTTCCGGAGCGGATCAGGTCGAAGGCCGGGAAGACCCGCCGGTCGGCTATGCGACGGTCAAGGTGGAGCTCCATGTTGCCGGTCCCCTTGAACTCCTCGAAGATCACTTCATCCATCCGGCTTCCGGTATCGATCAGTGCGGTGGAGATGATCGTAAGACTACCACCGTTCTCGATATTCCGGGCAGCCCCAAAGAACCGCTTCGGTTTGTGGAGCGCGTTGGAATCGACGCCACCGGAAAGGACTTTACCCGAGGGCGGCACGACCGTATTGTAGGCTCGAGCAAGACGGGTAATGCTGTCGAGGAGGATGACGACGTCCTTCTTGTGCTCGACCAGCCTTTTCGCCTTTTCGATCACCATCTCCGCCACCTGGACGTGGCGTGTCGCCGGTTCGTCGAACGTAGATGATATCACCTCGCCGGCCACGCTCCGTTGCATGTCCGTCACCTCTTCCGGCCGCTCGTCGATCAGCAGGACCATCAGGACGACCTCCTTGTGGTTGGCCGTGATGCTGTGAGCAATGTCCTGCAGCAGGACTGTCTTGCCGGCCCGCGGTGGGGAGACGATCAGACCGCGCTGGCCCTTTCCGATCGGGGTGAACATGTCCATGATCCGTGTGGAGAGGTTTTCCGGATTGAACTCCAGATTCAGCTTCTCCTCAGGGTAGAGGGGGGTCAGGTTGTCAAAAAGAATCTTGTCGCGAGCAGCCTCCGGGCCCTCGAAGTTGACTTCGTCCACTTTGAGGAGGGCAAAATACTTCTCCCCTTCCTTGGGGGGACGGACCTCTCCGGAGACGGTGTCGCCCGTCCGCAGGCTGAACCGCCGGATCTGCGAGGGAGAGATGTAGATGTCGTCCGGGCTGGGAAGGTAGTTGTAATCGACCGCGCGGAGGAATCCAAAGCCGTCCGGCAGAATTTCCAGGACCCCGCTCCCGGAGATCACGCCGTTTTTCTCGGCCTGAGTCTGAAGGATCGAAAAAATCAGGTCCTGCCGGCGCATCCCGCTTGCGCCCGGCACCTCGAGATCCTTGGCCAATTTTGTCAATTCACTGATCGGTTGTCGCTTGATATCTTCAATGTGCATTTTCGTTTCCTATATGAGCGTTGATTCGTGTCCACGGATGCACAGCATCCGCCACGTATGAAAACCGCTATCGTCTTTGGTTTGTATTATCCATTCAAAGCAACTTCAGATTTTGTAGTGTCTCGACTTATGAAAGAGATGCACGGATTTTTTCAGGTCGCTAATTTGATCTATGGATTCAATCCACGAGGGAGGACTTAGCATACGCCTTTCTGAATTTTGATTTTCTTCTATACCCATCCGCTCCCGCATGTCAAGCGTTTTTTCGTTCCTCCTCCCCGTGAAGCATGATCAGGCTGATCTGCCTGCCTGTGCAGCCACCGGAGCCTCGGTGCGAAAAGAAAAGATCCTGCCGGCATGCGGTGCAGTGAGCAACGGCCTGGATATTTTCTCCAGGAATACCCGCCGCCAGCATCTGGAGCCGGTTTGCTAGGGAGAGGTCCAGCATCCAGCGGTCCTGCTTCGGACTTGGACGGGCAAAAAGACCCGCGTCCGGCATTGCAGAAAAAACGGCACGGACCGGGGCATCCACCTCATAGCAACAGGATCCGATGGCCGGCCCGACGCCGACCCAAATATCCTCCGGACGGGAGGAAAATCGATCCTTGAATATCGCGACCATCTGGGCCGCAATACCGAGGGCTGTTCCCCGCCAGCCCGCATGGGCCGCCCCGATGACCCGACGGATCCGGTCCACAAACAAGAGCGGAACGCAATCCGCCGTCCGGATCCCGAGCGCCACCCCTGGACGATCGGTGATCAGGCCGTCGCATTCGGGCGGCTCTTCGGGCAGGGGATCGCCTTTTTCGATAAAATTGATCCGGTCGCCGTGGATCTGCTTCATCAGGATCAGCCGTCCGGCTGGTATCAGGAAGGAATCTTTTACCATTTCCAGATTCTGGAGGAAATCTTCCTTTCGATCCCTCACAAGATCGCCCACGTTGAGGCCGTCGTACGGTTGCCGACTAATGCCGCCAATCCGCGTGCAAAAGGCGTGGGTCAGGAAATCCAGCGCCGAGAACTTCCCGGATTCAAGATATTCGATGGTACCTCTCAGCGCGAAACGGAACATGGCTTTCCCTCAGAATATCGCTTCTTTAACCCTCTCCTCTAGCCATCCGTCCTATCGCGTAGAAACTCACAAAGATCGGCCATGTCATTCGGCAGGGGAGAGGAAAAACGCATCGCTTCCCCCGTCACAGGATGTGTAAAATAGAGACGCCATGCGTGGAGGGCCTGCCGGTCGAGCGCCTTCATCCGGGCGCGGGCAACCGGATCGCCGACGGAGCGTATTCTCCCGGCGCCGCCGTAAACACGGTCTCCGACGACGGGATAGCCGAGTTCCGTCAGATGAACGCGGATCTGGTGGGTCCGGCCGGTTTCGATCTTCACCTCCAGCAAAGCGGCAACCCGGTAGCGTTCGCGGATGTGCCAGACAGTCACGGCAGACCGGCCCCGGCGACTCTGCGTGGACATTCGCTTGCGGTCCGTCGGGTGCCGCCCCACGGCGGACTCGATTCTTCCCCCGTCCGTCTTCGGATCCCCGTAAACGAGGGCCTGGTAGGTCTTCTCTACCTCGTGGCTCTTGAACTGCCCGGCCAGCCCCCGGTGGGCATGGTCGGATTTGGCGACCACCATGAGTCCGGATGTCTCCTTGTCGAGACGGTGAACGATCCCGGGGCGGAGCACGCCGCCAATACCCGAGAGATCGTGGCAGTGGTGCAGAAGTGCGTTGACGAGGGTTCCTGTCGAGTGGCCGGCGGCCGGATGGACGACCATCCCTGCCGGTTTGTCGATGACCAGCAACGATTCGTCCTCATAGAGGATTTTCAGCGGGATTGCCTCAGGAATGACTTCGGAAGGCCTCGCCGCCGGAAGAACGATCTCCACAACATCCCCAATCTTCAGCTTCCGGCTGGCTCGGCCCGGTTGACCGTTCACCTGGACTTGACCCTCATCGACAGCCCGCCCGATCTGGGTGCGGGAAAGGCCGATTTCCCGTGATGTTAAAAAGAGATCCAAACGGAGGCCGCTCTGCTCCGCTACGACCGTGAAGTGGTGATGACCTTCAGTTCCGACGGTCGAAACGCTTAAACTTGAGTGACCAGAAAAAGTCGTCATTTACCCCTTTTGAC
>CAIUXU010000123.1 GCA_903903205.1 uncultured Syntrophobacterales bacterium | reverse complement strand
TCAAAAAGCTGATTTCGCTGCTGCTTCTGACTGTCCTGTCGGATCAGCGCCGGGCGGACCATTCCTCCTCCAATGAAGAGAAGGGAACGATACACACCATTCCCGAATCACGCAGTCCCCTGCATCTTGGGGTTCACGAATGTCGGAATCAGGTGTCGGCCTAAACCGGATTACCGGAGCAAAGCTGAGCCGATCGACGAGGCGAATGCACTCCCGTCATGCTTCCAGGTGGGACATCCGGACACGGATCCGGACACGGATCTGAAATCAGCTATACAATCGCTTTCATCCCAAAAAAGGAATATAATAAGCAACCTTTCGGCGCAGTCAAAAGGCGCTGATGAATAGATACCGGAATTGAGTTCAACCTGTAGGAATGCTCCTCCCGGCATCATGCATGTGGGCGGCATTCCCTCATAACCGATGACTATGGAGGTGACGGAAATGGCAACCAAAAAGAGCAGTACGGCAAAGACGGCGCCGAGCGCAACGCAATCGGGGGCGTTCTTCGACATTCCATTGGAACTGATCATCGTGGCAGGGCAGATCCGCTCCATGATCGACCAAGCGGGAGAGGCGTTCCTGGCGCTGGTCGAATCCATCCGGGAGAAGGGGGTCCTGGAGCCTATTATCGTGACGCCGCAGGCCGGAAAATACCTGCTGATATCCGGCGAGAGGCGTCTGCTCGCCTGCCGCATGCTGGGGCTGGCGACGATCCCCGCACGGGTGATCGATGCGGTCACGGCGAAGGACGACATCCTTGCCTTGCAGTTGACGGAAAACCTCCAGCGCGCGGACCTCGATCCCGTTGACGAGGCGAACGCGCTCCTATCATACTTCCGGGCGAGACACCCGGACACTAATCTTGACTTTGCGATGAACGCATTGATCACAATGGATCGCGACCCGGCCAGGGTCGATCAGGAAGCTGCGGCCACTGTGGCCGCAATTCAGAAAATATCAGGAAAATCGGGCACGTCAATGAAAAGATGCTTCTCACTTCTGAAGCTCTCGGAGGAGATCCAAAACGCCCTGCGGGAGGAGAAGCTCGGCGTCTCCCAGGGGTACATTTTTGCGGCCAATCTCGACCATCCGCACCTGATGGACATCTTCCAGGAGGCCATCGACGAGATCGGGTTCACCAATGCCGAACTGGAGAAGGTGCTGAAGAAGGGGCGGAAACCACCGACGGAGCAGAGTCCGAGAAAACGGCCTTTCTCACTGTACCGGAAGAACGTACAGTCGGTGAAAACCGGCATCGAGGAGCAGGTCGACGCCTTCAAGAAAAGCGATCTGGTGGCGCTGCTGAGCGATCTGCGGGAACTTGTCGCACTGGTGGAGGGGCGGCTCCCGGAGGCCCTTGACGATGCCGGCGCCACGACGGCGGCGCCGAAGAAAAAACCCAACCTCGCGTAGCGGATATGGGCTCATCGCGGCCATCCAACAGCTTTACGCCGTGATCCAGTAGAACTCGTCGGCAATAGAGGAGGTCTCCGCTATCATGAATAGTAATTCTTCAGGACGGTTAAAGCCGGCGGAATTTGCGGAAAACGGCAAGCATCGGACATAACCTTGGCCGCCATCTGCATGAGGTTCTACACCTGCGCCAGGATAAGTCGGTATACGAGGTAGCCGGAGGTCGGTGAGATATCCGTTTTTACGGCCCTTGATCTGTCCTGTGCAGCAATCACAATCATGGAGATGGGCGGAAAGTCCCTATCAAGCTCGCCCGCCGTGCGGAAAGATTGCAAACCTCGACACGCTCGACGAATATTGCGGCTCGACCGCCTTCAGCATTGTATACCCGCACTGGGGATACGAACTGGAACTGTTCCCCCGTCCCGAGATTGTGCGGGCGGGGGAGCGGCTGCTTCAGACTTATGGTGCGGTCGTAGGGCACCATTCCCATGTCCCCCAGCCGCTCACGGCCCTGCAACATGGCGATACGGCGAAACTGCTGGCCTTCTCTCTGGTCGATTTTTCCACCGGCCTGAAAATCAAGAAATTCCAATACGGGATTGTCTGCAGAGTGGCGATCGGTCCGGGAGAAGACGGTGTTTGGGGAATCGGAGCCGTCCGTTGGCGTTATACGAGAGAGCTGATCGATGGGCGTAACGTCGTAAAGGTGGAACCGGTGTCAGATATCGCACTCTGAGTATCCTCATTCCCTGCCCTCACCTGCTTCAGAACTGTCGCCGTATCTTCACCGAAATTTCACATTGCCTTCACACCCCTGCAATACGGAACGAATATATGTTGCCCATCAAGAGATGCGCGGTGCGTAAGGCAAGGGTGTCTATTTTATTTTTTTAAGGAGGAAGAAAGGTATGAATAAAAACAAAGGGTGGTTGTACAAATTTAGGTCGAGGACGCTGTCACTGATAGTTGTCCTCATATTGGCAAGCGGCTTTATCGGCTGTGGCAGCAGTAGCAATGAAGTGATGGCGAGCAATGCCACCGCCAAGCACGTCATCCTGATCATTGGCGATGGGATGCAGCTGGAACATGAACGGGCTTATAACAACTATTTGACAGGATCGTACGATACGGGGCTGGAAATGATGAACTTTCCTTATCAAGGGGAAGCCTCGACCTGGGACGTGACAACCTACAACCGGTACGCCTATACGGCCGGTGCGGCCACCATTAACGACTCCGGCTTTGATTCGCAGGTTACTACGAGTTTTACCGCCGCCCTGGGCTACGACCCGGTCAAAGGCGGCAAGCTCCCCTATGCCAAGGATCTCATGGCGGCGGTGAATTCCACGGCGGCCATGAACTACTACGGGGCAAAGCTCAAGCTATCGGCAACGGACGGCGGCGCGGTCGCGGCTACCGACTCCGCGTCGGCAGCCACCGCCCTCGCAACGGGGTTCAAGACGGATGAGGGGAACATCGCCTGGCGGACGGGCGATCCCGACAATGGGAGCCTTGTGACCATAGCCGAAATGTACAGCCGTCAGAAGCAGGCGGCCGTGGGGGTTGTCTCTACGGTGCCCTTCAACCACGCCACGCCGGCCGGTTTTGTCAGCCATAACAGCAGTCGCAACAATTATCAGGCCATTGCCAAAGAGATCATCACCCAGGTCCGCCCGGAGGTGGTCATCGGCGGCGGGCATCCGGCCTACAACGACAAAGCAGGCATCAGCGGCCCATTGGCGTATCAATATGTGGGAGCTCCGGAGTATGCCAATCTGCAAACCTCCACGGAATACGTCTTTGCCGAGCGCCAGTCCAAGGTTGACGGAGGTACGACGCTGCAGGCAAAGGCAGACGAGGCGGTCAGCAAAAAGAAAAAGCTCTTCGGACTCTTCGGCGGTGTGGGCGGCAACTTCGAATACCACAACGTTTCAAACGACGGAACAGCGTCGATCACGCGCGGCTCTGTGGAGAATCCCACACTTGCGCAGTCTTCAACGGCCGCACTCAAGGTGCTCAGCCAGAACAAGAACGGCTTTTTCCTCATGATAGAGCAGGGCGATATCGACTGGTCCAATCATGCCGACGACTACAAAGGGATGATCGGAGGCATGTGGGACCTCGACCAGGCGGTCAGGGCCGTGGAGGCCTACATTGACCAGCCGGGCGATGGGATTGACTGGAACAATACAGTGGTGATCATCACCTCCGACCACGGCAACAGCTTTATGAGAATCAACACCGCCAAGAAGCTGGCCAAGGGTAAACTACCCGAGCAAACCACAACTGCACCGGCCGGTTATGCAACGGGCCTCTCCTATTACCCCGGCCAGGAAATAACCTACGGCTTTGACGGCAAGGGGCTCAACTCTCACACCAACGAGCCCGTAACCGTCTATGCCCGGGGAGCGGCAGCGCAGAGGTTCACCCCTCTCGAGGGTGCCTGGTATCCCGGCACCAAGCTGCTGGACAACACCCATATTTACAAAGTGATGATGGATTGGCTGGAACTGACCGACGAGAACAGGGAGACGAGCTATGCCCCGGTTTTCAAAGTCGCGAACGCCAAGGCCCTGCGTGCCCTCTCCAAACCCTTCACCATCGCCGCACTGCCGGACACCCAGATGTATGCGGACGAGGGCCTCATCGGGTTCAAGAAACAAGTCGAATGGGTGCTGGACAACACCGCCGGCAAGAATATCGTCTTCCTCACGCATCTCGGCGACGTGGTGGACAACGGCATCGATCGCCGCCAGTGGACCAATGCCATGGATGCCCTCGATCCGCTCCTGGCTCAGAACTCGTTGCCCTTCTCCATTGTCCGCGGCAACCATGACGAACCCAGCTTCTTCCTGAGCAACATCCCGGTAAAGACCATGCAGGGCAAGCCCTGGTTTGTAGGTGCCGCCCCGTCGGGCCTGACCCAGGCTCAGATGTTCCGGGTGGAGGGCGCCCGATTCCTGCACATCGGCTTCCAGAAGGATCCTACGGCCGCCGAGATCGCCTGGGCCAACGCCCTGCTCGCCAGCCCGGAAATGCAGGGGCTCCCCGTCATCGTCTCCACCCATGATTACATTGACGGCAGCGGCCAGAGCGTGACCGGCCGGATGATGTGGAACGATTTCGTCAAGAAGAATGCCATGGTCTTCATGGTGTTGAATGGCCACACGCACACCGAGTATGCCCTGGTTAACCACAATGACGCCAACCGTCCGGTCTACCAAATGCTCTCGGACTACCAGGACCGCGATTTCGGCGGTAACGGCCTGATGCGGCTCATCACCATTGATCCGGCCCAGGGTAAGATTTTTGTCAAGACCTTCTCTCCCTATTATCAGGTGACCGGACAGCCGGTCAATCTGAACTACTTCGAGACCGACGCCGACAGCCAGTTCGAGTACAGCGTCAATGTCAAGGAGCGTCTGGCCTATGACACCACCTTCAATTTCGGCGCCGAGCCTCCTCCTCCTCCTCTACCGGTGCTCAATGCCATCCCGGCCTCGGTCCATTATTCGCACATCTTCCAGAACCGCCGCCCGCTGGTCGGCACCTCAACCCCCTATGCCGGGACTGTGGACGTGCAGATCAACGAGAACAATGCAACCCTCAACTACGGCGGCGAGGCGACCCTGACCACCGACATGGACGACAACGGTTCGCGGGTTCACGCCTTCCTCCGCTTCGACAACATCATCGGCACCGGTCTGGGCCAGATCCCTCCGGGGGCTAAGATTACTTCCGCGAAGCTGGTCTTTAGTGCCGTCAGTTCCACCAAAGGAAAGGTGAAGATGCACCGGATGCTGGTCTCCTGGGGCGAGCAGTCCACCTGGATGAACTTCACGCCGGTGAACTCGGCAGGCCAGCCTTCCTGGGAGTCGATAACCTACTTCAATACCGATACGGGCATCTATGCCAATGCGGTGCTCCCGAGCGTCATGGTAGGCGGAGGGGTGCAGGCCGACGATAAGGAGGCCATGTCTGCGGTTGACGCCACCTTCACCATGCCGAAACCGGTTCCCGTTCCCTTCATCCTGGAGCCGGGCGGTTACGGCGCGGTATACAAACCGCCGGCAGCCAGTGGCAATCCTAATGAAAACCTGACGGTCAACCTTACCGCGGCTGTCCAGGCCTGGGTCAACGGCCAGGCGAACTACGGGTGGTTCTTCGAGCCGACAAGCAGCGACGGCTGGGACTTCGAAACCGCCGAAGGCAAACAGCCGCCGGCATTGGTGGTGGAGGTGGCCGGTTCACCGCTGGTGCAGTAACTTTACACAAGGCAGGGAGGGCGGACGGGTATCGTCCGCCCTCCATTTTTTCAGAATGTGCTCAGTTGGCATAGGAAAAGTGGCTCAGCTGCGGCGTCCTGACACAACGGCTTTGCACGGATGAAGTGCAAAGAGTGCAACTACGAGTATTTTCCTGCCTTATCCCTCACGCGCCGTCATTTCTGTCCCTTCTGCCCTCGGGATCGTGTAGTGGAATTCGGGAAATGAGGATGCGAAAATGTACTGAAAAAGGCCCGCCGTCGACGGAAAGTATTAGAAAACGGCCCTTCTCGCTGTTTCGGCGGAGCGTCCAATCGGTGAAAAGCGGCATTGAAGAACAGGGCGACGCGTTCAAGAAAAGCGACCTGGAGTCGCTCTTGAACGATCTTCGGGAACCCGTCGCGCTCGTGA
The DNA here is from genome assembly GCA_903903205.1 of uncultured Syntrophobacterales bacterium. Classification (GTDB taxonomy): domain Bacteria; phylum Desulfobacterota; class Syntrophia; order Syntrophales; family UBA5619; genus UBA5619. The sequence continues at coordinate 1,035 of CAIUXU010000123.1, read as the reverse complement.
AGGGGCGGCTCCCGGAGGCGCTCGAGGATACCGGAGCCATGAAGGTAACGCCGAAGAACAAACCTCGCCTATCAGATATGGGCTCACCACGGCCATCCAACAGCTTCACACCGTGATCCGGCAGAACTCGTCGGCATCGGAGGAGATCTCCGCCGTCATGCGCAGTAAATCTGCAGGGCGGTTATAGCCAGCGGAACTTGCGGAAAACGGCAAGCATGCCGAACACAGAAAGGACTCCGGCCGCGATGATGATGATGAAGGTTGTGTAAGGCCCCAGGAATGTTGGAGCGTCTTCAAGTCCTCCCGGTATCCTCACGTTCATGCCGTAATAGGTCCCGATGAGCGTTAACGGTATCGAGAAGGTGAAGACGATCGTGAGGATGGTCAAGATCTTGTTGGTGCGGTCCGAACTGATGATATGGTCCGTGTCCTTATAGATCTCGCTCATCTCCTTGCAGGATTCAATGATCTCCCAGACTTTGTCGATCGAGTCAGAGAGGTCGCCGAAGTAGACATCCATCGTCTCATCCTTGGAAAAATGCTCGATTCTGCGCTCCAGCTCATGCAATACCCTTTTGAGCGGGAAGATCGTGCGCCGCAGGTTCGCGATGTTGTGACGAAGCCCGGTTACCTCGCGGACGGCATCGACTGTCTCGTCAAAAACCTTTTCTTCCAGCGTTTCGATGTCCGACATGACCTTGGCCGCCATCTGCAGGAGGTTATCCACCAGCGCCAGGATCAGCCGATAAACGAGGTAATAGGAGGTTTGTCCCATGAAATTGCTCTGGGATGCCTCGCTGTCGCGGCACGCTTCGAAGATGCGGTTGATGGGCTTGAGGTCTCCCGAGTGGACCGTCACGAGGAAGTCGCGGCCCAGGAAAACAGCGACCTGCATAGGTATCGAGAATCTGCGTTCTTTGAGATAGCGCGGGAAGTGAAGAATGATGAAGAGATAGTCCTCGTAATCATCGATTTTCGGCAACTGGTTTTTTGAAAGGCAGTCTTCAAGGGCGAGCTGGTGGAATGGAGAGACTT
>CAIUXU010000122.1 GCA_903903205.1 uncultured Syntrophobacterales bacterium | reverse complement strand
CTGTGGAAGATCGTCGAGAAGTACAAGGTCGCCGTGATGTTCTCGGCACCGACCGCGATCCGGGTGCTGAAGAAGCAGGATCCCGCTTTTCTGAAGAAATACGATCTGTCCTCGCTCAAGTTCCTGTTTCTCGCTGGCGAGCCGCTGGACCAGCCTACGGCGCAGTGGATCTCGGAGGGGCTGGGCCGGCCCATCGTCGACAATTACTGGCAGACCGAAACCGGCTGGCCCATACTCGCCAATCCCATGGGCGTGGAGGACATCCCGCGCAAATTCGGCAGCCCCGGCTTTCCGATGTACGGTTACAACGTGAAACTGCTGCACGAGGCTACGGGCGAAGAGGTGGGCACGGACGAGAAGGGCGTGGTCGCGATCGTGCCGCCGCTGCCGCCGGGCTGCATGAGCACGGTATGGGGCAATGACGAGCGCTTCGTCAACACGTATTTCTCCACCATTCCCGGCAAGCAGGCGTATTCGACTTTCGACTGGGGCATACGCGACAAGGACGGCTATTATTTCATCCTCGGCCGCACCGACGACGTGATCAACGTCGCCGGGCACCGCCTGGGCACACGCGAAATCGAGGAGTCGATCAGTTCGCACCAGGCGATCGCGGAAGTCGCGGTGATCGGTGTTTCCGACCCGCTGAAAGGGCAGGTGCCGGTGGCGTTTGCCGTGCTCAGGGATCCGAGCCTGATCGAAAGCAGCGAAGGGCGGATGAAACTCGAGAGCGAAGTGATGAAAACGGTGGACCAGCATCTCGGCGCCATAGGACGGCCATCGCGGGTGCATTTCGTAACGCTCCTGCCCAAGACGCGCTCGGGCAAGGTGTTGCGCCGCTCGATTCAGGCGCTCTGCGAAGGGCGCGACCCCGGCGACCTGACCACGATCGAGGATCCGGGTGCGCTGCAGCAGGTGCGCGACGCGGTGTGCAGGAAATGAGATTTCGATCTCGCCAGGGATCACATCTCCTACTTCCAATACTCCGTATCGGGCGATATTTTTAGCAGGCCAAGCTCCTGTGCAGTTTCGAGCACAAAGAAAATGCCGAACAGGAGCAGCATGGCGACCCCCAGTAGCTTCTGGGTTTTGGTTCGCGCTTTTCGGATTGCAATGATGCTCGGCAGGATGCCGAAGAGGGTCACAATGCCGAAACCTCCTGCAAAATCAATTGCCTTCAGGAAGATATCCGGATAGACCAGCGCGATGACCAGCGGAGGGCCGAAGGCAAGCACGCGGCTGAGTGTCGGACTGGTTCTGCCCAGATGGTGAGAGGTCAGATCATCCATGAATCCGATAAGCCCCAATCCGTTGGCAAGGTAGGCGGTGGTGATGGCCACCAGGGCAAAGAACATGGCAAGCAGCAGGAAGGTTTGAGAATGGATTGCCTGAGCCAGCGGGATGGTGGCGGGGAGGTTCTTTTCAAAGGCATTCACCAGCCCGATTGGACTGTTGTCAAGAGGCAGCACGCCGATCCCTACCAGCAGCCAGGTAGCGTTCATCAGAAAGCCCAGGGTCATGCCGATCAGCATGGTCCGGTTGATCACCTTCTGATTCCATTTCAGTGTCTCGCAGACAGCCGGAATGATGTTATGAAAGTGGAAGGCTGTAACCAGGATCGGGATGCCACAGGTAAAGAGCGGCCAGTTGATGTGGGACAGGTTCTGGGCCTTGACATGTCCTCCGGCCATCCAGACAATCACCACAAAGGCCACACATTTTATCGCCACCAGCACCGCAATATACTTCTGGATGGCGGCCACGTTTGCCAAAGAAATCAGCGTCACGATGACAAAAAAACAAAGCATCAGCCATACCGGTGATATGGAAAGCTGAAACAGATTGCCAATAATGGAGGTAATGCCGGTCAGATACGCGGTCAGCAGGCCATAGAGGATGATCAGGTTGGCCAGCACAGCCACCCATTTGCCGGCGGTACCCAGGTAGGTCTGGTACAGGCTGGGATAGTTGAAGGTTATTTCCTGGCGCGTCACAGCCTCGTTGCTCAATATTATGGCAGAGTAATACATGGCGGCGCTTGTTACAAACAGCCCCATAAGCGACGGGAAAAATCCGGCCAGGCCTGTGTTGATCGGCAGTGCCAGTATTCCGGCGCCGATCAGGTTGCCAACAATAAGAAAACCGATGCTGATAATCTGTAGTGGTGAAACTTTGCTTTCCATGAAATGCTCCTTCCAAGGCTCAACTCATAAAACCATTTCAGCAACAGCGGGCCAGACCGCCCTGTGATGTTTCACGATATTCGACCCTCATGTCACGTCCGGTCTGCTTCATCGCCTCGATGGCCTTGTCCAGACCAACGATATGCCAGTCCGTCAGCCCTTCCCGTGAGATCAGCCAGGCTGTGTATGCCTTGACAACCCCCATGGCGTTCCTCTCGATGCAGGGGATCTGCACATACCCCTTGACCGGGTCACAGGTCATTCCCAGGTGGTGTTCAAGCGCTGTTTCAGCTGCATTTTCTGCTATCATCACATCGCTGCCGTTGGCAAATGCGATCATGAACGCGGCCATGCTTGAGGCTACGCCGATCTCACCCTGGCAGCCTACTTCAGCGCCGGAGATGCTGGCATTCTGTTTTGCAATGAAACCAATCGCCACCGATGCCAGAAGCGCCTTGCGAACCTTTTCAAGTGATAGCTTCTGGTGACGCCGCAACAGAGAGACCACCGCCGGGATCACCCCGGCTGAACCGCAGGTGGGGGCGGTTACCACAACATGGCCGGCTGCGTTCTCCTCGGCGGCGGCAAAAGCGTAGGCGCAGAGATAAACCAGCAAACGCTCCGCGTTGCGCGGCATTCCGCTGGCCCGCTGGTACATAAGGGCTGCCTTCCGATGCAGTCCGACAGGACCGGGAAGAAACCCTTCCGTATGGACCCCCAACTGCACGGACTCTTCCATCACGGCGATGATCCGGTCAAGACGACGGTTGATCTCGTTCGTGTCCAGACCGGTGATCGCCGTTTCATTGGCCAGCAGCAGTTCATCCAGGCTCAGGCGATG
>CAIUXU010000121.1 GCA_903903205.1 uncultured Syntrophobacterales bacterium | reverse complement strand
TCTTCACGTCTCGCCCTCAACAAAAAAGCCCCTGCGTCCACGACGAGAGGCTTCCTTCCTTTTCCATGAACCCCGATGTTCCCCCGTCCCAGTCCGTTTCCGGATCCAAGCGTCGGCGTTCCACTATCAAATGCACTTTTGTTTGTCAAGAAATTTATCGCCGCAAAATCAGCAGTGGCTGATGCGGGAAAAAGATCATCCGAGCGGCATTGAGGGGAGCTTTGATTCAATCGGCAAATGCGTACCGATCCATCTTATTTCTCCACTTCCTTCGATGAATCGTGATTGCCATTGACCCACCAGTCACTTTTGTCCTTGAACCACCAGTTGGAAGAATCCGTGTCAAGGATGGTCGTGGCGAGGCTACGGGCGTTTTCCGTGGTGAGACGCAAAACGGCGAAGCGGATCCACTCCCGGCTGTATTTGTTTCCCAGATCGCCGCACTCCTTCAACTGAAGAATCAGCGAGAGCTGATCGGCATCCCTGGCCATCCGGGACTCTCTCGTCTCTTTCCCGTTGAATTCGTCGAGCGCGGCTTCGATCTCCCCCCCGAAGAAAAGTGGCTCCGCGAGCTCCCGGGCCGCCTTTTTTTCATCCACCGTCACGTACTTCTTGTTAACATAATTCATGTCGCCCGTACGGGCCTCGGGCAGATCATGCATAAGGCAGAGTCGCAGGACCTTTAATTCATCCGCATCCGGATCCATTTTGCACAGCACGTAGCCGATGTATAGCGTTCGTAAAACGTGTTCAGCCACCGATTCACACCCGGAACCCAGAAACTGGAAACCGCTCCGCGGCGTTTTTTGCAGCATTCCGACTTCAAAAAGAAAATCCGCGATCTCCCTCATCTTCTCCATCCACCCTTTGGCCATGATCCACGATCAATCCTCACCGTGGTTGCAATCCTGATGTAAAACCGGGTTCTTCAAGTCACCCGCGCTTCAGCATCATGATCCGGTTTGCCATCATCCCGGAAATATTTTTCACCTGAAGCTGGAGGGCGGCTACTCCTTCCGGTTTCATCGCCCCCACCCGGTCCAGATGCTCCTTCCAGTATTCCAGCAGACTGATTTCGTTATCCTTCAGTTTCCGCTCAAACCGGACCTGGATCTCCTTCAGTAGAACCGCCTGCTGTTCTTTTTCCGCCATGAACCCTCCTGACCACGTTGCACGCGCCTTCGCGAGACCATTACGGAAGCAAGTACAAAACTTGCCCTGTTATTCCCGATGGGCCCCTATATATCAGTTCAAACCAATCTTGCAACGGGGAATATGGTCAACTTTCAACCATCACCTCCAGAAGGGCAACGATCGCCCCCATTCCCGCTGGACATTTCAGGAACATTGTCGTAACATCCGCCGCACACTGGACTTCAAAGGAGGAATTATGGCGCTCGATTTCGAATTCACATCTGAACAGAAGATGATCGAGGAGATTGTCTGGCGATGGGCATCCAGTTGGCTGGAACCGCAGATGGAGGAACTTTACGAAGAAGACCGGATGCCTCCGGACCTGTTCCGGGAACTGGGCAAAATCGGCGTCAACGGAATTGTCTTTGAAGAAAAATACGGCGGCGCCGGCCTCGGTTATGTGGAAACCCTGCTCATTTACGAAACCATCGCACGGGTGAGCAACGCGCTGGCCATGACCGTGGGGGCAAGCCAGACTCTGTGCTTCGACAACTTCCGACGAAACGCAACCGAAGAGCAGAAGCTGGAAATTCTTCCCCGGGCCTGCAGCGGCGAGTATATCGGCTGCCTGGGGATCACCGAACCCAACGCCGGCTCCGACGCAATGGGGATGACCACACGGGCCGTCAAAGTGAAGGACCGCTATATCGTGAACGGAAGCAAGACTTTTATCACCAACGGCAACGTCGCCGATGTCATGCTCTTCTACGCGAAAACCGACCCCTCCCGGGGCGCACACGGAATATCCGCTTTTTATTTTCTGACGGACGGGGTGAAGGGGCTTTACCGCGAAAAAATCAAAAAATGGGGCATGCGAAGCTCCCCTACGGCTCTCATAACCTTCGATGACATGGAAATTCCCGAAGAAAGTCTGATTGGCAGCCTGAATCGCGGCGGCGCCATTCTCACCAACGGTCTCTGCACGGAGCGGATCACCCTGAGCGGCTGCTCTCTGGGCTCGCAGCGGGCCTGCCTCGATCTGAGCCTGCGTTACGCCAGGGAAAGAATTCAGTTTGGAAAGCCAATATCTTCGTTTCAGTTCATTCAAGGAAAGTTGGCCGACATGTACACAAGCTACATGGCTTCCAGATGGATGGCCTACAGCGCCGCCGCCTACTGCGACTCGCTGGAGAAAAAAGTCGGGGGGAAGGGAACCGATCTGGACCGCAAGGCGGCAGCCGCCCTCCTCTTCTGCGGTGAGATGGGCACGAAGGTAGCCGCAGACGCCATCCAGATCCACGGGGGCTACGGCTACTGTCAAGAATATGCGGTTTCCCGACACTATCTCGATCAGAAGCTTTGGGATATCGGCGCCGGTACCGCAGAGGTGCGCCGGATGATCATTGCCCGTGAGCTTCTCCGGGACAACTTTCAAAGCGCCCGGTAACGGATAAGATAAGACCATGATTTTATTGCAATCGGGAAAGGCTATCCGTCGCTGTGAAAAAGAAGGGCGGAGTCAAAATGGCGAGCAGCGATTCTGGAGACCGTATGCGCGGACACCCTTTCGAAGGTCTGTCATCCTTCTTGCCATGATATTCCTGCCCCTTCTCCCCGCCCCACTTTCGGCGCGTGAGGACAGTGCCAGTCTCCTTCTTCAAAAGACTGTGGGCAGCAGTAACAGCCGTGTCTATGTGATGAAGAAAGGTGAATCGATCAGATCCGTCCTGCGCAGCCAACCGGGATACGAACCGGTATCACGGGCAGCCATCAGACGTTTAAACCCTGACATCCCGGATTTGGACCGGGTCTATCCCGGCCAGAGAATCGTTCTTCCGACCCCAGGCAGATTAGAACCTTCCGAATCCGTTTCCAACAGCGGCAGGAAAAACTCCGGGGACACCTTGCGGCGAGGTGTCCCCATACCGGTTATTTACCGGATACAGGAAGGGGACTCCATCAGCCGGGTAATCCTGTCCGAATTGAACATGAATCCCGCTGAGGCACTCCCTGCTTATCGTCTCATCCGCAAGCTGAATCCTGAGATCCGTGATTTGAACCGGCTTCCGGTCGGACAAGCCCTGCGCCTCCCTCCGGCGCCCGCTCGCTCAGCCATCCCGCCGCCGACGCAGCCCCAGACCCAGACTCAACCCCAGCAGACGACCACCCCTCCGACGGGGAAGCCGGACGCGGCTGCGAAGATGATTGCGGACTCTCTGTTTGGAGTCATTCGGCCGGTGATCAGCCGGATGCGTGGAGCAGTCACGGTAGCGGGGAGTTACCACATCCCGCTACAGGAGACCACACAGATCACCATCGACTGCGCCCAGATCCCGGTCGTGGAACTGGATGATGGAACGACGGTTCTCCTGGATTACGGAGACCGTCTGTCGGAAAATCTGAAAAGACTCATCCGCCAATCCTGGAAAAATTATGCCTTTCTAACGGCGGAAGAGCTTCGCGATGAACTTGGCGGCCTGTCGGGCATTATCCGCCATTCCCAAAATTACAAGATGGTCAGGACCGACAAACCCCTGGAGCTGACAGCAAAACCGGAAATCCTGATCTTCCCCGACTGGGTTATCTCCGGCAAAACTGCTGTGGGTGGCGTTACTTATCGCCAAGGGCTTTTTCTGCTCGATCGCGACGAACAACCCCTCCCCGCAGAAGCAAGGAGATTCATCGAGAATAACGGTATCGCCGTGACGGAGATCGCTGAGGGCCGCGCGGTCTCTTCCATGGAAACACCGTCGGCACTGCAACCGATTATTACGGATTTGCGAGACATGAAAGGCATCGCTTTTGTGGAGAAACTTCTTTTGACCCTCGGTGAGACGCCGATCAGGAACACTGAAGTCGTCGTCTTTGACCAGGCCCGCAACGGATTCAACCTCTCCGTCACTGCCGATCTGCTGATCCGGAAAGGAGAGAAACGGTTCATCATCCATACGAAGAAGCTTCCCGAACAGTTCGTTCTCATCCTCAGGGATGCGGGTGCGGAAGTGATTCCCATTAGAGAGAGGGACCAGGGCCGGTCCCTCATCGAAGGTACGCTTCAGGGGTTAGGAATCCCTGTCTCTTTCGGTTATTTTTCCTTCCGGATTCCACAGGAGGGTAAACGCCCGCGGCTTACGGGCTCTATTTCTACCCTTCGGGCGATGAACGGGGGGGAACCGATTTTTCTGATTGATTTCGATATGGCTCCCGCCGTCCTGCCTTTTTTCAGCGGCCGCCGGGGAGAACGTGTCATCCGATACTGAGAAGGAGTTGGGATTGAAGACAAAAGCTATAGCGCTTTTTTCGGGCGGTCTGGACAGCATCCTGGCCTTCAAGGTGATCGCGGAACAGGGGATCGAAGTCTCGGGGATCACCTTCGAGACTCCCTTTTTCAGCGCCACGAAGGCGCGGATGACCGCGGAGAGGATCGGTTTGTCGCTCGCCGTTCTCGACATTACAGCAGAACACCTGCGGATGCTGAAGGCGCCCCGTTACGGCTATGGTCGGAACATGAACCCCTGCATCGACTGCCACACGCTGATGCTCCAGGTTGCCGGACGACGCATGGAAGAGGAAGGCGCCGATTTCCTTTTCACCGGTGAGGTTCTGGGGGAACGTCCCATGTCCCAGGGGAAACAATCCCTCTACATCGTCGCCAAAAATTCGGGTTACGCGGACCGTATCCTCCGCCCCCTCAGCGCCAGACTCCTGCCGGAGACAGAACCGGAGCGGATGGGCAAGGTGGATCGCACCCGCCTTTGCGATATTCAGGGGAGAGGCCGAAAACGGCAGATTGAGATGGCCGTCCATTACGGAATCACATCCTATCCCCCACCCGCTGGCGGCTGCCTGCTCACCGATCCCATCTTTTCCCGGCGTCTTGGCGACCTGTTCGTTCATCATCCCGACCACGCAATCCGGGATATCGAGCTTTTGAAGATTGGAAGGCACTTTCGTCTCGATGAAAAAACAAAGGCAATCGTCGGCCGGAACGCGATGGACAATGAAACCATCGAGAGGCTGGCCGACAGGGATGATGCGCTGATCCGGATCGATTCCTTTCCGGGACCGACCGCTCTTGTTCCCGGCGGCGGCGATGAAGGAACACGTCTTTTGGCCGCCGGAATCTGTGCCCGTTACTGCGACGGCCCGCGCGACCGCGAGCTGAACGCCGGTTGCCTCCGGGGAGGAAACGAGACCTCGCTTATGGTCCTCGCCATAAGCCCGGAAGGGGCCGAACGCCTGCTTGTCTAATGCCCAATATATCCCCGATAGAAGCACTCGGGGATGAGAACAAACGATTAGGAAGGCAGATGCTGCGGCCGGAGAAGATCGGTGACAGTCTTTACCGGATTGAATGTCGCTAGCGGAACCTCGACAAAGACGGTATTCCAGAAGGCCATCGACCCGTTCCACAGACCCGGCCGCTCAAGCGCCTGAAGCTCCCTCCCTTTCTCCGACTTCCGGGTAATCGCCACTGTCGTCGGATCGATAAACGCCGGGAGATCGAATTTCCGCCCCTGAAAATCCCGGACGCCGCAGACCAGATCGACGGGATTGAAGTGGGTGGCAGACGACCAGACGGCGCGCTGATCCGGGTCATTCCTGTCAATCTGCGACTCCTCGATGATCTGCAGAGAAGCCCCCCCATTCCCGTCCGCATCCTCAACCCAGAAAGGACCGCCGCCCGGTTCCCCTTCGTTTTTCACCATCCCGCAGACTCTGATCGGCCGATTCAGCTTCCTGAGAAGAGACGATCGCCGCTCGGAAAGCGAGAGCTTCCGGAAGCCGGCGGGGAAACCGATGTTCACCCTCTTTTCCGCAAAATCACGGATCCGTTCCAAGTCGTCCTCCCTGCCGCCCTCACCCGCGAGCAATCGAACAGAGGTAAAGATCTCCTCCTGAAGCTGGACCAGGCAGCCAGCCAGAAGTTTTTTCCAGAGGGCTGTCTCTGTCTTTAGACGATCGGGCACGGTATTGTCGATGTTTTTCAGGAAGATGATATCTTCATCGAGAAGATTCAGATTCATAAGGAGCGAACCGTGCCCTCCCGGGCGAAAGACCGGGTTTCCCTGGTCGTCGCGGAAGGGTTGGTTCTCCGGATCGACGGCAATGGTGTCCGTCGCCGGATC